>JBEEHZ010000118.1:0-2993 GCA_041167705.1 Verrucomicrobiota bacterium
AAGCGAACGACTGCTACTGTCATTAGAGTCCTGTCGGGAAATTCAAAAACTCCCATGATAGTTGAAAGCGTTTCGAGAGATGCACGGCGAGAGCTTTGACGCCGAACGTCTCGGTCGCGTAATGGCCGCCGAGAAGAAGATTGATTCCGACTTCCTCCGCGGCGACTGCCGCCCAATGCGGCGCTTCGCCGGTGATGAAGATGTCGATCTTGTCTGCGGCAACGCGATAAATTTCTCCACCGGCCCCGCCGGTGACGACGCCGACATTCTTCGGATCTTTCGGGCCGAAGTTGAATGCTTTGACCGGACCGCCCAAAACCTTTCGCAATTTGCGAATCAGATCATCCCGCGAACCGGAAATTTTCGATCGAACACCAATAAGCTGTCCTTTCTCTTCAAAGAACGGCTTGGTTGATTTCAGTCCAAGCGCCGACGCGAGTTGCACGTTGTTTCCGACTTCCGGATGCAGATCGAGCGGCAGATGCACGCTGTAAAGCGCGATGTCATTTTCGAAAGCGAACTTCAATTGGCGGCGCAAACTGCCGGTGACCGACTGCAATCCCGGCCAGAATAATCCGTGATGCACAATCAATAGATCGACATCTTTCCGTGCGGCGGCAGTGAGAACACGAGTGGAGACATCGACTGCCGCGCCGATTTTGGCGACGCGCCCAGAATTCTCAATTTGGAGACCGTTAAGCGCGTTCGGCCAGTCTTCGATTTCTCGAATGCGTAGATACTCGTTCGCGTATTCGACAATTTCAGAAAGCGTCGGCATTGGATTCGGAATTGTAGGGCGTCTGTGTCAGACGCCAACTCGAAAGGCGTTTCACAGAAACGCCCTACAATTCATCGTGCTTGACGAATTCGGCGGCTCTTGTGACGTTCAAGGGCGATTCAATCCGGGTATGGAATACACCGACGCTCCGACGCAGCCCGAACCCATCAGCTGGGACACAATGCGCTGTCCTTTTTGCGGGACCACGCTCCCGCTAAATGCACAGGCGTGCACCAACTGTGATTGGACACTCGAAGCCACCAAGCCGGCGGAACCAAAAGCGAGCGACGCAATGGCAATACTGCTCAGCATGATTCCCGGACTCGGTCACATTTACAAAGGCCATCGCGTTGTCGGCGGGGTCATTTTGTTCATCGTTACTCCCATCGCTTTCGTTTTCGGAGTTTTGGCCGCGATTGCTTCCGCCGGATTCGGAATTGGATTGCTCGTTTTTTATTGGATCGGCGTAATGATTCACGCCTGGGCGATTGACGATCGCGTGAAGCCAACGCCGGATGAAGGCGAGCAGTACTGAACGTTAAGTCGGTTTCGGCTTTGGCGTTGCTCCGCTTGAGGGGCTCTCAGAAACCTTGCTCGGTGGAAACCATAGATGATCCAAAATCCGAGAAAGTAAAAGAGACCCTCTCCACTAAAGGCCTCAATCATTCCCATCTCGATATATTTTGGGGACAAGACCTACCTTTTGAAAAATCATTGGAAGCAATGTGTGCCGGCGCGTTCCAAATCTAAATTTGACCCGGCACAGTGCCCGCAGAACGGGGACGGGGCTCTCCAGGATCATCCACAAAAGTCGGGCTAAGGCCCCCAGCCAGTAATACGCTCGTTTAAATACCGAGGTCGAAAGGCCCGTCTTAACAGCCAACGCGACTGCTTCGTAATCATTTGGAGTAAACAAACGTTGGCAACGCTCCCGAATTTCCGGGAGAAGTCCCTCACACATCATTTTGATCGAAGCGCTACGCGAGTGATCGCGACGAATACTGAGTTGATCACCGTGAAAGCGCCAGGTCGCAAGTTTTTTGGGGACATGAACCGTGCCGGTCGAACTTGTCAGCCTAAGTAACCAGCCAAAATCCGCCACCGATCCGACCGTTGTTTTAAAAGGTCCAGCCGCTCTGGCGAGTGCCGTTCGGACGACAAGTTGATTCAGGGAAAGGTAAACGCTGCGTCCGTCGAAGTGTAAAAGGCAATCATGAGGGACCGGCCGGTAATTGATATTGCGCTGCGCTTCGCCTGGAAATGCGGTGCGGACAATGTCGAGACTCAATAAATTTTTGATCGCTCGTTTCGTCAGACGGCCAGCCAATTCCTGAGCCGAAAGCTGGGTGCCGTTACGATTGATGAGTAACGCGTCGCACGCGGCGACGCCGCCTTCCGGGCAGCGCGACAGCGCCTCCAGCATTTCCATCAGAAATTCAGGCGCCATGGTGTCGTCGCAGGTTGCGATGTGCAGAAATTCGCCGGTGGCCAAATCGAGGCCGCGATTGAGTGCGGCGTAGAGTCCTTCGCGCGGAAGTTGATGTAATCGGAAACGCGAATCGGTGTTGGCGATCGACTGAAAAAACTCCCAGGAACCATCGGTCGATTGGCTGTCGAGGATGATTGCTTCCCAATCAGTGAATGTCTGGTTGAGCAAGGAATCGATCCGTGCGCCTAAAAATTCTCGCTCGTTCAGGCAGGGCAAAAGAATCGAGACTGTTGGTGCGCTCATTTTTGGACGAATTTCCAGCCGCGGCAAAAGATTGTTTCGCTAGAGGACTCGACCACGAAACGACAAGGTAGTATGCAAGCAGAGGTTGAAAAGTTGAAAGCTGAAATTGAGAAATGAAAACGGAAATCGGAAAACTGCGAAAGGCGTTGAGGAGTTGGGCGGTTGAGTCCAGCATCAACTAGTTCTCAAGAACTGACGAATGCAGTATGTATCAAAAATGAACCCAGCTTGTAGTTGGCCGCACTGCGACGGGATTTCAGACTTTCAGATTCTCAGTGTCTCAGCGTTTCAGCATTTTACATTGGGAGCGTGATGTTGAGAAATTGCAGAATGTGCGGTAGTTCCGTTTTATACAAATTCTTGGACCTCGGTTTCATGCCGCCCGCAGACAGCTTTCTGCGGCGCGATCAATTGTCGGAGCCCGAGACTTACTACCCGCTTGAAGTAGCACAGTGCGAGCAGTGCGGTTTGGCCCAGCTGACC
>JBEEHZ010000119.1:0-5551 GCA_041167705.1 Verrucomicrobiota bacterium
CGCAGCCGCAACAATGTTCCCGAGCGCGTCAGTTGGCCTTCGGGAAAGAGGCAAACGATCTCGCCCGCGGCAAGTCGTTCAGTTGCAGCGCGAATCGCTGAACGCGAATGGCGGACGTCAATCGGGATACAACCGACAGCGCGCATAAATGAGCGCAGCATTGGTTTCTGATAAAATTCCTGATCGACGATGTAACGAATCGGTCGCGGGCAAGCGAACTGGAGGACGAAAGCATCGACCCAGGTGATGTGATTGGGCAAAAGGAGGAAGCCGCCCTCCGGCAAATTTTCGAGGCCGAGCGGATGGACGCGATAAAAGAATCTGACGAGCGGCCGGCCAAAAAAATGGAGCGCGCGCTCACCGGCGGTCATGTGAGGTATCGTTTATTTGTTTACAATTAACGTGTGGCCATTTAACTGCCAATCGGCAATTGGTGATGGAAGCAAGAGACCGTCCTCCTCCCGGAGCTTGGACCGCATTGGTCCTGCTGCTTGGGATTAATCTTTTCAATTACATCGACCGTCAAGTCCTGGCTGCGGTCGAGCCGCAAATCCGAGAAACATTTTTTGCGGCAAGCGATCGCAATGCGATGGCGATTACGGGAGTGTTAGGAACGGCGTTTCTTGTGACGTATATGCTAGCCGCGCCCGCTTTGGGTTGGCTCTCGGATCGGTTCTCTCGCTGGATCATCATTGGCTCGGCGGTAATTGTTTGGAGCTTAGCAAGCGGGGCGTCGGGTTTGGCTGCCACATTTAGCGCCCTCTTGATCACCCGCATCTTTGTTGGAATCGGCGAGGGTGGCTATGGGCCGGCCGCGCCCACGGTGCTGGCCGATATTTTTTCGCTGCAAACTCGGGGACGCGTGATGGCCGTCTTTTGCGCGGCAATTCCGGTGGGGAGCGCACTTGGCTACGTCCTCGGGGGTTGGATTAGCGAACATCTGGGATGGCGCTGGGCGTTCTATCTAGTTACTCCGCCCGGACTCTTGCTCGGGCTGTTTTGTTTCACTCAACGCGACCCGCGTACGCACGCTGTGACGCGACCGGAACGGCAACGTGCCAGTCTAGAAGACTACGTCGTCCTCATTCGGACGCGATCTTACACTCTCAATTGTATCGCCCAAACTGCGCTTACTTTTGCGATCGGTGGAATTGGGTTTTGGGTTGCAGCGTATCTTCAATTTCGCGGCCAGCCGGCGTCAGCTACGAAATTTTTCGGCGTGATTATTGTGGTAGCCGGATTGACTTCCACATTACTGGGCGGCTGGCTCGGAGACCGCTTCCGCAAGCGTTGGCCGGGTTCCTATTTTCTCGTTTCAGCGCTGGGAATGGTCATCGCCTTTCCGTTGTTTGTGGTGTTCCTGTTTACGCCATTTCCGGCGGCGTGGTTCCTGATGTTTGCGTCGGTTTTTTTCATGTTCTTGAATACCGGCCCATCAAACACTGCGCTTGCGAACGTGACGCTTCCCAAAGTCCGAGCTTCTGCTTTTGCCCTGAATATCCTGATCATTCACCTGTTTGGCGATGCGGCAGCTTTTCCCACTATTGGATTTATCGCCGGCCACTCGAACATGACCATCGCCTTTCTTTTCGTCTCAGTCGTGATGTTGATCGGCGCCGTAGCGTGGTTTGTTGGAATAAAGTATCTACCCGGAGACACAGCGCGGGTCGAAGCGGCGAACGTTTGATATCGATTTAAAGAAAAACGGGAATGCTTTTTGGGCATTCCCGCTTTAGCAAATGCGACCGAGTCGGATCGCTGAATGATTATTCTTGTTCTCCGCCAGGCGTTGGGCCCGTTTCGGTGGCGCCTTCACTGCTGCTCTTTTTGTGCGAGCTCTTTTTACTTGAAGGAGTTCCCGATGTTTCAGCAGAAGACTCTGCGCTTGTGGATTTCTCTGCGCTCGTCGCTTTCTCTCCACTTGTAGATTTCTTTGAACTCTTCGTACTCGAGTTGGACGGACTCTCGGTCGTGTCGGCTGTGGACTTATTCTTAGCGCCGGAACCGCGCGTTGCTTTAGTAGGCGACGCGCTTGCACTCGCGGCTGCTGAAGCCGTTGCCGATACGGTCGCGCTTGGCGAAGCGCTTGCCGATGCGGATGCGCTCGGTGAAGCACTTGCAGTTGGCGATTCGCTCATTCCAACCGATGCGCTTGGTGAAGCATAAGCGCCCGTTTGAGTTTGCGTTGTTGCGCCGGTCGTTGTGGTCGCACCCGTGGTCGTGGTAGTGGCACCAGACACGCCAACTCCGGCGGATACTCCGTAGTGCGAGAACACGTTAGCGGTGTATGTGGCATCGCCGATTCGCGAGTACTCGAATACGGGTGCGTTGTAGATTCGGTCTCGCTCAACGCTGACCGTGAGATAACTCATATCAGGTGAAACGGAGTAAACGCTCCAGGGGACAGCAACCATTTTGGCCTGGCCCGTCACTCGAGAGCCGGTACTGCCGGCCGAAAGGACTGTGTAAGCCATGCAACCGTTGCTGCGATCGAGGACAACGTCTTTAACGACGCCGACTTCTTCGCCCTGCGCGGTTTGGACCTTTGTGCCGATGATCTTGCTCGTCTGAACGTAGCCAGAACTACTCGAACTGGTTGTGGTCTGGGTTTGGGCAGTGAGTGGAGCCGCTGCCAAACCCAGAATGGCCAGCACCGCTCCACATAGAAGAGATGTTTTCATATTGTTGTATAGGTGACGCAAAACGGTTCTGCCTTATTCAGAACCAACTGAGGTTCGCTCCCGGCCTCGCTCCGAGACGTAACTAAATTCGTTAGGCCGGGAACGATTTATGGACGTACCTGTTCCGGAGCGTTCCGTTGCAAATGCACGTCATAGGCGCGCGCTTGCGCCAGGGCTCCTGCTGCTTGCGTCGAATGTCCAAGTTTCGCGTGAAGATCGCTCAACAACTTCCAACTATCCGCCCGATACCACTGGGTTTGCAGACAACTGAGCAGTTCGTTGATCGCCCCGGCCGTTCCACCCGTTTGATCGAGTAATTGAATGTAACGTTTCTCGATCGACCAATTGGGCGGCCCGGTCCGCGACGCCAATCGCATCCGCATCAGATCGACTTTTCCGCTCTCTTTGTTTTCAAGGACAGCCAATAGTTGATGCGCTTCTGCGTCCACGAGCGGCATTTGCGTCGCGCGGGTCAGCAGTTGTCGCGCGAGCTTGAAGTCGTTTTGTTTCAATGCGAGCGCGGCAAGATTGATCACGGCCAGCGGTTGGTCCGGTTTCTTTTGCAACGCAGCATGCAAATGCACGGTGGCGTCTTCTAATTTTCCTTCGGTCAACTCGACTCCCCCCAGGTTGATCAGCATGCGGGCTGAATCGCCCCCGTGAGCGATTGTTCGCTCAAGAAACGTGCGTTGATCTTTCCAATCGAACGTCCGCACAAACGTGCGTACGCCGAGAAATACAAACCAGAGCAAAAGCAGTCCGGCCATCGCCCTCGCGGTTGTCGATCTTCGCGATTTCAGTTTTTCTTCCAATCCGGCAATTTCGAGAGCGACGGCCAGGAAAAGGAACGCGCTCGGCAAATAAATCCAATGCTCTGCGGCGGTTGCGTTCAAAGCGACAACGCCGCTTACCGGCAAATAAGCAATCAGTGCGAAAAGAAGAGCTATAAACACCGCCGGGTTGCGTTTGCGCGCTCGCAACATCCAGTAAAAAAACGCCGCGATTAAAATCAGACCAAGGAGCGTTTGCAGTTCGCGCCAGGCCGCCTGCGCGAGGCTGGCTTCGTTGAACCCACCCGGCTGCGTTTCCACATCGCGATCCATGTGCAGGTTTAGTGGAAACAGGATTAAACCCGCGTATTCAGCCACGGCTCGCGCGACAATAATCGGTCTAACGAGCAACGGAGGTGGCGGACTCAGCCTTGGCGCGGGATTATGCTCGGACCCGGTGCGCAGACTGAAATAGATCGTGCTAACGAACGCCAGAACGGCCACGGTTTTCCACAGATCCGCCCAATTTTTCCTCCACAGAAAAAATGTGAGTCCAATGATGGGAAAAATCAGGCCGGATTCTTTGCTTAATGCGCTTAAAAGAAGGGCCGCAGCGCTCCCTACAAAAAACAGCAGTTTGCGCGGACCAAGCGTGCGCGACGCACGAAGCAGCAAAAATAGACCAAGAAATCCGAATGAAGCGGCAAGTGGATCGGCCCGGCCGGAAATGTAAACGACGGCCGCACTTTGCACCGGATGAACCGCCCAAACCAGCGCCGCACCAAGCGCAATCAATTGGCGTTGTCGGCGTTCAATTCCAAAGGCCAGGAGAAGTTCTTCAGCGAACACCAGCAACGCAATGGCGGCTAAACTGTGCCAGAGGAGACTGGTGATGTGGTACGGCCCGGGACGAAAAGCAAAAGCCGCATAGTCGATCGTGTAACTGAGTCGTTGGATCGGTCGATAGAAATCCGAAGCGGTCGCGTCAACGAAGAGGAAATGGTTGAAGCCTTCCGGTATCAGTTGCCAGCTGCGAATCAGCGGATCGCGCAGAATCAAGGCGGTGTCGTCCCAGACAAAATCGTTGCGCACGGTGGGCGCATAGCTGATGAAGACGGCAACGAGAAGAATTAGAACGGCCCAGAGTTTTTTCACGACAAACGAGAAATCAATAAGCCGTGTGTCTACATTTGCGAATGTTTATGTCGATCTTGCGAGGAATTTTATTTGGCGCTCTGCTGATGGTTATCGCCAGCAGCGCGGGTGCCGATGGTGTTCCGGCCGATTGTTCCCAGCTGATAGTTGCGATCGCGCCGGACTGGAATTCGATGCGCGGGAAATTGCAATTGTTCGAGCGTCCTCAGGGCGGCGTCTGGTCGCCGGTCACGACGCCCATTCCAGTGTTGTTCGGAAAGAATGGGTTGGCCTGGGGCAGCGGTCTCGCTGGTCAGGACGAGCCCGGTTTGCACAAAAAAGAACGCGACGGCCGCGCGCCGGCCGGAGTTTTCGCGATCGGTAAAGTTTTTGGTTACGATGCCAAATTACCGGCGAACGGCGATTACCCGTATCATCAGGTCACGGAAGCGGACGTCTGGAGCGATGATCCGCGGTCTTCAAACTACAATCGCCACATTCTCATCGATCCGAAAAATCCGCCCGACAATTACACCCACGAAAAAATGCGTTCGGGAGATTTCGCCTACCATTGGTTGGTCGAGATCAGGCACAATTCCGATCCACCCGTGCCGGGCGCAGGCAGCGCGATATTTTTCCATATTCGTCGCGGCGTGAACCGGGCCACGACCGGTTGCACGACCATGGCCGAACCGGACCTCGTTAAAATGATCGTATGGATGCGTTCACCGCGACACCCGTGCTATGTGCTCCTGCCGGCCGATGAATATGAGAAAAAATGGCGGGGATGGAATTTGCCGCCGCCGGAAAAAGCGCTCTCCAGCGATAAAACCACCGCGACTCGTTGATTCCGGCGTTGTTTGACGTAGTTGTTAGGCAGACGCTCATGCGAAGACGATCTAATCCCGATTCGGAACCGAATATTCGCCGTATTGATACCAAGGCGCGTGCGAAAAAACAGACGCA
>JBEEHZ010000120.1:0-4393 GCA_041167705.1 Verrucomicrobiota bacterium
GCAAGGTGATGCCGAACGCAACCATCGTGATCAACGGCGACAAGATCGAACGCGTCAGTGTGGGCAAGCAAGATGCGGCCGCGCTCGGAAAACAGATCGATTGTGCCGGCAAATTCATTTTGCCCGGTTACATCGACACCCACATCCATTTTTTTCAGTCGGCCGACCTGTTCACGCGGCCAGACGGCGCGGATTTAAACAATGTCCGGCCCTACAAAGAGGAAGTGGCCTGGATCAAGTCACACGTCGAAGACGTTTTTGCGCGCTACATTCGCTGCGGAATTACGAGCGTAGTCGATGTCGGCGGTCCGTTTTGGAATTTCACCGTGCGCCATCTTGCGGACGCAACGCTCAAGGCGCCTCGCGTCGCGGTCGCCGGACCGTTAATTTCCAGCGTTTCCCGCGAGAAACTCGATCTCGGCGATCCGCCGATTGTGAAGATCGACAGTCCCGAACAGGCGCGCGAATTCGTGCGCAAACTTGCCGAACAAAAGCCCGACCTAGTGAAGATTTGGTACATCGTCGACAACGATCATCCGGTTGACAGTTTCCGGCCGACCGTGCGCGCAACGGTTGAAGAAAGTCACGCGCACAAGATCCGCGTGGCGGTGCATGCGACGGAATTGGAAACGGCGCGCGCCGCCGTGGAAGAAGGCGCAGACATCCTTGTGCACAGCGTCGTTGATAAACCGGTGGACGACGCGTTCGTGAAATTACTGAAAGATCGACATATCATTTTGTGTCCGACGCTGGTCGTGTTCGAGCGCTACGGACGGACCTTTTCGCACCAGTTGAACCTGACGCCGGAGGAGAAAGCGTGGGGCAATCCGGAAGTGATCGCGTCGCTCGACGTCACAAAAATTCCGCAGGACAAACTGCCGGATCGAATCAAGAGCGCGCTGGCGAAACCGGATGAAGCGCTGGATCGAATCAAGAAAACTTACGAAGTCGCGCTGCCAAATCTGAAAAAACTCGAAGACGCGGGCGTGACGATTGCCGCCGGCACTGACGCCGGAAACATCGGCACGATCCACGGCCCGGCTCTCTTTCGTGAATTTCAGTTAATGAAGGAAGCCGGCCTGACCCCGATGCAAATCCTGCAATGCGCGACCGCGAACGCGGCCAAACTTTTCGGCGGCGAAACCGGCGCGCACATCGGCAAGATCGACAAAGACTATTTCGCCGATCTCGTCGTTTTGAAATCGAATCCGGTTGACGACATTGCGCACGCGTCCGACATCGACACCGTGATCAAGAACGGCATGGTCTATCCAGCCGACTCGATTTTGCGCTGACTCGCCCTGATCGGCGCAGTTAAGCGTTGAACGTAAAGCGGTTACACGATTCTATTAAAGGATGAAACCGAGTTATCGCCTGTTCTTACTGCTCGCGGCACCGATCTGCTGCAACAACCTCTCGACCGCCAGCGCAGATTCGCAGACACCGAAGAAGCCCGTCACCGACGAATACCAAGGCGTCAAAGTTGAAGACAATTATCAGTGGCTGGAAAATGATGCCGACCCGGCGGTGAAGACGTGGTCGGAGTCGCAAAATCAACAGACGCGCGCATATCTCGATAAATTGCCGGACCGGGCGGCGATCGAAAAAGAGCTGACCGAATGGTACGCCAAAACGTCGCCGAGCTATTCGGGGATCGTTTCGCGACCGGGGATTTTGTTCGCAATGAAATTTCAGCCGCCGAAACAGCAGCAAATGCTGGTGACGCTGGCTTCAGCTGACGATCTGAAATCGGAAAAGGTGATTGTCGATCCAAACGCAATCGACGCGAAGGGAACAACGGCGATCGATTGGTTCGCGCCGTCGCGGGACGGAAAATATGTCGCGGTCTCGATCTCGACTGGCGGGAGCGAGGATGGAACGCTCCATGTTTACGAAACGGCCACCGGTAAAGCGCTGCCAGATTCAATCCAGCATGTTCAATATCCAACCGCCGGCGGAAGCGCGGCCTGGAACGGGGACGCGACCGGAATTTATTACACCCGTTTCCCGCGCAAGGGCGAAAAGCCGGAGGCAGACCTGAATTTTTATCAACAGGTCTATTTTCATAAAATCGGCACACCGGAGAGCGAAGACGCCTATTCGATCGGAAAAGATTTTCCCCGGATCGCCGAGATCAAGCTCGATGCTTCGCCCGACGGAAAATATATTCTGGCGACAGTCGCGAACGGCGACGGCGGCGACTTTTCTCATTATCTGCTCGGCGCCGATGGAACCTGGAAACAACTCACGCAGTTCAGCGATCAGGTTAAAACCGCGCGCCTGGGCCGGGACAATGCGCTTTATCTGCTTTCGCGCGCTGATGCGCCGCGCGGAAAAATTCTACGGATGCCGATGGATAAACCGGAGCTGGCGAATGCCGCAACGATCGTTCCGCAGAGCGAAGCAGTCATCCAATTCGTGGAACCGACAGCGGATGCGCTTTATGTCGGCGATTTACTGGGCGGTCCGTCGCAGATCCGACGCTTCAGTGTCGATGGCAAGAACGCCACCGTCGTTCCGATTCCAAAAATATCCGCTGTTTCAGAAGTGGAGTCGCTGGAAAATAATTCGCTTCTTTTCCGCGATGTAAGTTACACGGAGCCGGCGGCATGGTTTCATCTGAAAGGAAACGGCGCGCCGGTCCGGACTGCGCTGGTCAATACATCGCCGGTTTCGTTCGCCGACATTGAAGTGACGCGCGAGTTCGCGCCTTCCAAAGACGGAACGAAAGTTCCTCTCAACATTATTCGTCGCAAAGGCACAAAGCTCGACGGGAACAATCCAACGGTGCTTTACGGCTATGGCGGATATGGCATTAGCATGTCGCCGAATTTTGAATTCACACGCCGGCTCTGGTTTGATCGCGGCGGCGTATTTGTGGTAGCTAATATTCGCGGCGGCGCCGAGTTCGGCGAGGAATGGCATAAGGCCGGCAACCTGACCAAAAAACAAAACGTCTTCGACGATTTCGCGGCTTCCGCAGAATATTTGATCAAGCAAAAGTGGACGCGTCCGGAGAAGCTCGCAATTCTTGGCGGAAGTAACGGCGGTCTGTTGATGGGCGCATTGATTACGCAGCATCCCGATTTGGTCCGCGCGGTGGTGTCGGCCGTCGGGATTTACGACATGTTGCGGGTGGAGCTTGCGCCCAACGGTGCATTTAACGTCACCGAATTCGGGACGGTGAAAGATCCGGAGCAATTCAAAGCGCTTTACGCCTATTCGCCTTATCACCATGTGGTCGATGGAACCAAATATCCGTCGATCTTGTTTATGACCGGCGCTAACGATGGCCGGGTGGCGCCTTATCATTCGCGAAAAATGATTGCGCGTCTGGATGAAGCGAACAAATCGAATAATCCAATCTTATTGCGCACAACCTCGAGTGCCGGACATGGCATCGGCACCGCGTTAAGCGAACGAATTAAACAACTGGCCGATCAATATTCGTTTCTGTTCGCGCAACTTGGGATGAGCAAAAAATAAGGAACGCAAAATAATGTAGTTCACTCGCCGCTCAATTCGTGCGCGTGGCGGCTCCGATAAATTCGGAATATTTTCGGAGGTAATGCAAAGAATGAATCGGATAGCGGCTACAATATTTGTCGCAGGATGGGCGTTCTCGATCTTCGCGGCCGAACCCAGCCAGAGCGACGATTGGAAATTAGTTAAGAAAAACAGTGACCTCACGATTTACAGCCGGCCACATACCGGGTCGAAGCTGAAAGAGTTCAAAGCGGTAGGCGAAATCGACGCGACGACCGACACGGTTCACAAGGTGATCGATGATGTCGAAGCTTATACGAGTTTCATGCCCTACACGACGGAGTGCCGCGTCATTGAGCGAGAACACGATTCCATTCTCACTTACCAGCGGGTCTCTCCAAAAATCGTCAGCGATCGCGATTACACGCTTCGCATCCAAGAGAAATGGTGGCCGGTGGAAAATGGAATGACCTATCTCAATCGCTGGGAGCCGGCCAACGAACATGGTCCGGCGGCAAAGCCTGGCGTGTTCAGGGTAACCGTGTGCGAAGGTTCGTGGCTGCTCGAGCCGGCCGGCGAGGGTAAAACGCGAGCGACCTATTCCGTTTTTACCGACAGCGGAATCGTCGGCCCGGCTTTTATCGCCAATACCGTCAGTACAACGGGAATCAGCAAACTTTTTGCGGCCGTCCGCAAACAAGCGAAAGACCCGAAATATCAGTCGAAATAGCGCCGCTTTGATTCGTTCGGTCGCTCAAAATTCGCTCGCGCAGCAGAGCTACACCTTCTTGTCATGTCGAGCGGCAACGTGACGTTGCATCCATTTAACAGCGGCGCAGCCGCCACATTGAGAGCCTGTCCTGAGCAAGCGCGGCGAGTCGAACGGGAGACATTTCTAGAAGTTTCC
>JBEEHZ010000121.1:0-5638 GCA_041167705.1 Verrucomicrobiota bacterium
GCAGGGAAATCTTCACTCGCGCCAGAGAAATTCTGGTCCAATGCCAAAGGCGGCTTGTCCATTATTGGCCGGTGCGCTGGCGGTAGCGCTTCGACTGGTTCGGATCCACCTTCCGCATTTTTTTCAACAAGTCCTTCGTGTCCGGCCGCGAGATGTCGGGTGAACGCGGACCACCTTCGTCTCCCTGTTTCGGACCCCGCGGAGCGGGATCAGACGGCTTTTGTACACGCTCCGGCATGACAAAAAATTTAAGGAGAAATGGTGGGAAGGCAAATTCACGCCCTTCGGCTGGGCCGGCTTGCCAGCAGACGCGGCTGGTGCCAAGATCGGAGTTCCATGAAGTCGCTGTCCGGAGGAGCTTTTGCCGCATTAGTTTTCGTCGCTTTCGCGAATCCGAACGGGTTCGCCCAGACTTTTGCGCCAACGCCACACGCCACCGCGACCCAATCGGCTCCCGCCCAAACCGCCGCGGCTCAAACTGCGCAACTTCAGGAGTTGACCAAAAAGATTGATGAACAGAATGCGAAGATCGACATGCTTTCGCAGCAAATCCTCAAACTTCAGCTGGCAATCAGTAACCAGCGCCCCGGCGTCATGATTGGCGAAGGCGCGCCGCCGGCATCGACGTCATCCACATCCACGTCCATTTCCGCGTCGCCCGAACCATCCGCGAAAGCAGGCGATGGCAACAGCCACATCGTTGCCCGCGGCGAAACGCTCACTTCCATCGCGCGAATGCACAACATCAGTGTAAGCGAGCTGCAAAAATTCAATCACATTGACAATCCTTTGAAGTTGCAGGCCGGGCAGACGCTCCTAATTCCCCCATCGCCAATTCCATCGCCGTCTTCCTCCGGCGAATGATCAATGGAGGAAATCTCCAGCCTGCAGTCCCGCCTCTTAGATCGACATCTGCTCGTCTGGCGAAGCGACCGGCGCTTCCTCCAAATTGCCAACCGCATCGACGATATCGCGCGGTGATTCGAGCAAACTTTGCTCACAAAGCCGCGCATATTTTCCACCGTGCGTAATTAGTTCCTCGTGCGTACCGCGCTCAATGATGCGGCCATGATCGAGCACCAGAATTTGATCGGCGCGCACGATTGTCGAAAGCCGGTGCGCGATCACGATCGACGTGCGGTTCGCCATCAAATGTTCGAGCGCTTCCTGAATCAAACGCTCGGTCGCGGTGTCCACGCTCGCGGTCGCTTCATCCAGGATCAGAATCGGCGGGTCCTTGAGCAGCGCACGCGCGATCGAGAGCCGTTGCTTTTCGCCAACGCTCAACTTCACGCCGCGCTCGCCGACCAAGCTCCCTAGTTTGTCCGGCAGCCGTTCAATGAACCCATGTGCATTGGCCGCCTCCACGGCACGCCATAATTCCGCGTCAGTCGCGCCCGGTCTTCCCATTAAAAGATTCTCGCGGATCGATCCGTTGAAGAGAAAACTTTCCTGCGTTACCAATCCGATGTTCTCGCGCAACGCGCGAATGCCGTATTCGCGGATTTCCTTTCCATCGATAAAGATCTGGCCGTCGCCCTCTTTCAGTTCGTAAAAACGCGGGAGCAAACTCGCGAGGGTGGATTTGCCGGCACCGGTCGCGCCGACCAGCGCAACCGTTTCGCCCGGTCGCGCGTGCAGCGACACATTCCTTAATGCGGAGAGACCTTCGGCATAACTGAAATTGACATTGTCGTAACGAATATCGCCGGCCACGCGCACCGGCACATAGTTTTCGGTCCAACCGGGCTCGATTGGTTCATCGATGATCTCGAATACGCGCTCACCGGCGGCGCGGCCGGCCTGGACCAGTTGATTGAGCTGATGCAGTTTTCCGACCGGCTCATAAAGAAGGCCGGTAAGCAACAGGAACATTCCGAGATCGCCCAATTGGATTGTGCCATCGAGCACGGACCGCGTCCCGACGAGCACGGTGACGATGACTCCGAGCGTACCGATCAAATACATCGAAGGGTTGTACATTGCCCACACTTTCATCACCACCAGCGTGGCGCGGCGCAGATCGTCACTCACGCGATTGAACCGCCGGTGCTCGTCTTCCTCGCGGGCAAAACTTCGGATTTGCCGAATGCCGGAAAGATTATCATGCAACAACGCGTTCATGGCGGAAGAGGCGCGCCGTTGCAATCGATAGCGCCTGTGCGCGGTGAACGTGTACCAAAGCGCGCCAAGGGCGAGAAACGGTACCGGGCTAAGCGCGAACAGGGTCAGCTTGAAACTGACGTAACACATCGCCGCGAACACGAGCACCATTTGCAGAACAGCCATAAGCCCTTGTTCGATCCCGTCGATCAACATGCGCTCCATCGAGGTCACGTCCTCAAGCAGTCTCGTCATGAGATCGCCGGTGGCCCGATTATCGAACCAGCGCAGAGGGAGCAATTGGATGTGAGAATAAAGATCGCTCCGCAAATCGAAGATCACGCGCTGCTCAAAAGTGTTGTTCAACACCAGGCGCAGTGAGTTGAGTCCATTTTGGAACAGCGCTGCAAGTACGGCTACCAACACCAGCGGCATCAATTTTTCTGGATGGTTTTCTCGGATAACGACGTCGAGTATCTGCTTCGTAACCCACGGGAAGACGTAGACCATTAGCGTGCCCAAAATGGCGCAAGCGAGCAGACCCGTCGCCAAAAGCGGGTAACGCTTCAAATACGCAAACACGCGCCAGACCGTTTTCATCCGTGGCTCGCGATCCGAAGAATCATCGGAGCCTGCTGCGTGACTACCGTGAAAGCCCGCCATTCCGCTAACTTACACCCGATCGCCGGAATGTTTATGTCGATCTTTGAAGGTCAGCTCGGCGATTCCGGATTTGTCCAGCTCGCCCAGACCTTCCGTGATCATGCGCTCGTATTGTTCCTTGGTCGCGCGCGCGAGGGGTAGTTCAAGACCAAGCTGACGCGCAAGTTCGAGCGCGATGCCGCTGTCTTTGGCCGCATGCGCAGCGGAAAAGAAGCAACTGTGGTCGCGATTTTGCATATCTTCTCCGTCAGTCTCTAGCACGCGCGAATTCGCGCCAGTTTGCCCAAAAACTTCGCGGAGCGTTTTCAGATCGAGTCCAAGCGCGTCGCCGAGCGCGAGTCCTTCGGCAAGCCCGGCGGTGTTGATGTTCATCACCATGTTGACCAGCGCTTTTACTTTTGCCGCTTCGCCGGCTTTGCCAACGAAGCGCACGGTCGACGCGAGTTCTTTGAGAATCGGCTCCGCTTTCCGGAACGCCGCCTCGGCCCCGCCGCACATCAAATAAAGTTTTCCCTCGCGCGCCTGGGTAATGCTCGACGCCATGCACGCTTCGAGCGATTGCGCTCCCGCTTTCTCCACCATCTTCTCAACATCGACATGCACCTGCGGAGAAATCGTCGCGCAGTTGATAAAAAGTTTTCCCCGCGCGTTGACGAGAAGATTGTCGCCGGCTCCCGAGAAAATGTTGCGCATTGCTTTGTCGTCCGTGACGACAGTGAAGATCACGTCCGATTCCGCCGCCACTTCCGCCAAATCCTGACACGCGGCACAACCAAGTTCTCCCGCCAGATCCGTCGCCACTTTTCGGTTCGTATCGTAAACCGCGGTCACGTGAAAGTTTCGATCTTTAAGTCGGCGCGCCATGTTCGCGCCCATTCGACCAACTCCGACGAAACCAATGTTCATAACGATAATATTTTAGATGTCCGCCAAATACGCCAAACGACGCGAAAGATTCACTGGGTTCAATTTTCAAAAATTCTTTCGCGTAATTTAGCGTGTTAGCGGATACCCACTCAAACTCTGCCAGCAAAGAACGGGTTATGCCGTTTCTCTTCGCCGACCGACGTCATCGGCCCGTGACCGGGACAAATGATCGTTTCATCCGGCAAAGTCAGGATTTTCTCGAGATTGTTTCTAAACTCGTCTTTGTAGGAAACGGTCCCACCACCCATCGAGCCGGCAAAAAGTGAATCGCCGACGATGGCAATCGGTCGCGCCAGACCAGTTGCAACGAACGTCATTCCTCCCGGCGAATGTCCCCAGGTCAACCGTGCTTCGA
This sequence comes from Verrucomicrobiota bacterium, assembly GCA_041167705.1. Lineage (GTDB taxonomy): Bacteria > Verrucomicrobiota > Verrucomicrobiia > Chthoniobacterales > UBA10450 > AV40. The sequence goes on from JBEEHZ010000121.1 coordinate 4,049, forward strand.
TATCGATCTTGCCGACACGAAATTTTTTTCCTTCGTCGATTTTTCCAGCGCTTGGCAGAGGTTCGCGTTCCGGCGCGAAAATCTCCGCCCCGGTTTCTTCGCGCAGTCGCGGCAAGTCGGCCACGTGGTCGGGATGGGCGTGAGTGAGCAAAATCAATTTGATGCTGAGATTTTCCTTCGTCGCCAGCTTTAGCATTCCGGCAGAATCCCCGCCGGTATCAAACGCGACTGCGTCTTTCGCTGTCGGGTCCCAAACGAGATACGCATTTACCAGCATCCCGCTGTAACTGGTGTTGAATTGGGCCAACCCGTGGAAATTTTCGAGCTTGTCCGGTTTCCATTTACCCTGCGCAAGATCGACCAGTGCATTTGGGTCGAGCGCCAGCACCGGCGCAATCGCCCGCAGAGTCGCTTCGTCCGCTTGCCCATCGCGCGCTTTACGAACTGCGTCCGCGTTCACGCCGCCTCTCTTTGCGAGCTCGCTATCGGAAATGCCCAAACCGCGTTGCGCCTTACCAACGATGTCCCCGACGTTGTCTTCTAGTTCGATGTTCATTTTGCGGGTTGAAGGGTCAGTTCCGTCAGGAGCGAAATGTTTATAGCCTATCGCTTAATCAAGAACCAAGCTCCATCGGAGCGACCCCGTGTCGAGTACGCAGTCATTCAATCGGCTTAAAAACATAACGCGCATCGTGGGGGACCTCATTGCGGTCTAAAAATTCCAGATATTCCTGCTGAAACGATTTGCGACGATGATGATTCTCCTGGTTTCCGATGTAACTGACAACTGCGCTCAGATGTGAATGCGAAACCGAAAAAGCACCAAATCCCTCCTGCCACGAAAAGCGGCAGCCAATCCATCGCTGCTTGTTAATGTGATTGCTCGAGCCTGTTTTTATTCGTCCGATCAAATCAGACGGCGCTTCGGCGGGCTTCAATCCTAAGAGAATGTGCGTGTGATCCGGCATGCAGTGAATCGCGATCAGTTTCTATTTACGTTGCGTCACGATTCCGGTGATATATTTCTGCAATTCACTTTTGCGAGCTGGCTGAATAACACAGGCCCGGTCGGAGACTGCGAAAACAGCGTGGAGATAGATTTGCGTATAGGTGTTAGCCACTTTGCAAATTACATGTCGCTCCCAACGGAGCTCGTTGTGTGAAATGCCGCGGCAACTATAAACATGACGCGCCTACGGCGCTCGCGGGCCGACCAACACGTAAATCAGAAATCCTCCGCTGCGCCAGCGTCTCAAACGCAGTCGCAACATCGACGACCGAAAGCGATTTCCCCGTTTCCTTCTCCATCGAAGTCATTTGCACGTCCGAAATTCCACACGGAATGATGTGCGCGAAGGATGCGAGATCGCCACAAACGTTGAGCGCGAACCCATGCATTGTGATCCAATGACGTACCCCGACCCCGATCGATACGATCTTGCGATGACCGATCCAAACACCGGTAAGACCTTCGCGCTGCTTCGCCTCGATTTCGTAGCCGGCGAGAAATTCGATCAACGTTTGCTCGAGCCAGCGCAGGTAGCGATGCAAATCCTGTCCGCACCGGCGAAGATCGACAATCGGGTAACC
>JBEEHZ010000122.1:0-5935 GCA_041167705.1 Verrucomicrobiota bacterium
GCAGATTCTGACGCCGGAACATTTCAGTCGTTTGTTGCTCGAAGGTTTTGGCGAAAAGGCGCAACGCTACGCCGATCAACTACGCGAACACGCGCACAACGTCGCCGTGCTGCGTTACGGCTTTCAATTTCGCAAGACCGACGTGAACGAAAAGATGTTTCGCGATCCGATCGAATCCGTAATCGCGCGCACCAAATCGTATGTTCAACATCGCGACGAACCGCTCAGCGCGATCATTCAAGGCGTAGACGAAGCCTGGGAAGTTTGCCTGCTCAAATTCACGATCGACATGATCGAGCGCTCCAGCGGCGGAAACATCGGCGACTTCCGCAAGCGCGGGTTGATTTAGCGGCTGTAGGAGACGCTGTTAGCGTCTCGTCTTTCACGTCTCCGGAAGCAAACTGCTTCCTCTACAGGCTCCTGTCGCGACGGCGAATCGCTCTCGTCGGATTTTCGGCTTTCGTCATTCGGCACGCCTTGTCATTCTGACGCGCCCGAATGTTGAAGAATTATCTGCGCCTGAATCTGAGTTTGCTTTACTGGGTGTTCGTCGCGCCTTTTACCGGCCAGTTTTTCAGTATCTCCCAGATTTTTCGGCAGATGGTTTTCATTGGCGTGCGCGCGACGTCGATGGTGGCTCTGACCGCTTTCAGCATTGGTGTGACACTCGCCATGCAGGCTGCGCACTCACTTCAGCAAATGGGCGCGGAGATTTATGTCCCCGATCTCGTGATGTTGTCGATCTTGCGGGAGATGGGCCCGGTTCTGATCGCGGTCATCGTGATTGGTCGGAGTGGTTCCGCCGTCGCTGCGGAACTTGGAACGATGAAAGTCTCGGAAGAAATCGAGGCGCTCGAAGTAATGGCCATCAACCCGATCCGATATTTGGTCGTGCCGCGCTTCCTCGCCATGCTCGTCATGCTGCCGGCGTTGACGATTTTCGGAAATTACATCGGCGTGGTTGGTGGTTGGGCGGTTTGCCGATTCGCGCTTAATTTCAACACCGCCGGCTACATCATGCGTGCACTCGAAAGCGCTGACACCTGGGATTTGTATTCGGGCATGATCAAGAGCGTGGTCTTCGCCTGGATCGTCATCACGATCGCGTGCAACGCCGGATTGCACGTCGAAGGCGGCGCCGAAGGCGTCGGACAAGCGACCACGTCTTCGGTCGTGCAAGCGTTGCTCGCCATGTTGGTCAGCAACGCGATTCTTACCGGAATATTTTTCTTTGGAGCATGAGCCCGCGAATCACACGAATTGACGCGAATGACAAAAAACAGCCTCTTTGATTCGTGTGATTCGCGTAATTCGCGGGCTAATCTCTGAGTTTTGATATGTCACCCTCGCCTGATTCGCCGGTTATCGAAGTTTCGAACCTCGTTCGCAAATTCGGAGACCGGACCGTAATCAACGGTATCTCCTTCAATGTTCACCGCGGCGAGACGCTCGTGATCATGGGCGGGAGCGGCTGCGGCAAGAGCACGTTGCTCCGTCATATTATCGGTTCGATGAAGCCGACCTCCGGCTCGGTAAAAATCTTTGGCCAGGAAATTACGACAATGAGCGAACGCGAAATCGCGAATGTTCGTCGGCGATTTGGAATGTTATTTCAGTCGGGCGCTTTGCTCGCCTCACTTACGGTCGGCGAGAATGTGGCGCTGCCATTGTTGGAACACAGCGATAACTCAGTTAGTGAGATTAAAGAAATCGTGGAGGAAAAACTTCAAATGGTCGGCCTGAGCGGTTTTGAAAATCTCAAGCCAGCCGAGATCAGCGGTGGAATGAAAAAGCGCGTTGGCCTCGCCCGTGCCCTCGCGCTCGAGCCGGAATTGCTCTTCAGCGACGAACCAACTTCCGGACTCGATCCGATCATGACTGCGGTGGTCGATCAACTCACGCTTAAGCTCACACATGGTGAACACCTGACAGCCGTCGTCGTCACGCACGACATGACCAGCGCGTTTCGGATCGCAACCCGGATGATCATGCTTGGTAACGGGTTGATTGTCGCGCAAGGTACCCCCACTGAAATCCGTAACAGTCCAAATCCGGAAGTGCAGCAGTTCATCAATGGCGAAGCCGATGGACCGATTCCACTAAATCTTTCGCAGGACGAGCATGAACATCATCAACACGTGAAACCGCGACCGTTTGTGAACGCGCGTCATCGATTTCATCGCAAGACCGCATGAAGAAGAATCTCTCCGACTATCTCGTCGCGCTCTCAGTCATCGCCTGCAGCATCGTCTTGCTCGCCGCGCTTACGTTTGCGCTCTACGGTTATCGTTTGAAAAAACCCGCGCGAACGCTGCAAATCCAATACGAAGATGTGACCGGCATCAAAGTTCATTCTGAGGTCCGTTACGCAGGCGCACCGGCCGGACGCGTTATCGCGATGCGTCATTTAACGGCGGGCGAGCGGTCGAAATTGAGCAACAAAAAAGACGCCGTCATTGTCACGGTGGAACTCGATGACGGAATTCCGCCCTTGCCTGCCGATGTGACAGCGACGCTAAGCGCGGACACATTGCTCGCGCCGAAATTTGTCGCGCTCTCCGCCGGCACTCCCGGCGGCAAGACTCTCGTTAACAACACGGCGATCGAAGGACATCCGGCTTATGGCATCGAACAGATCACCGCCGCGGCCGGACCGCTTTTCGAAAATGCAAACAAGCTGTTGGACAATCTCGACGGGACTGTCACCGACTTGCACGGCGACCTCGGCGAATTTATGCCCAAGCTCGGGCCGCTGGCCGATTCATTAAAGGTCGACGTCGATAATTTGCAGAACGTGATTAAGAATCTGGATAGTGTTTCGAAAGGGGCCGACCAATTCTTCGGCACCGCCAACACGTTCATCGGCACGACAGACAGATCACTTCAGGACCAGATGAAAGAGCTCCACGTGATCCTGTTGAACCTGAAAGTTGTCACCACCCATGCCAAAGCGTTGGTCGATGCGCTCGCGGAAAAGCCCAACCGCGTGATCTTTAGCGGCAAAGCGCCCAATCTCACGCCGGAAGACGAGATTATGAAGAGCAGTAAACCATTGCCGGCAAAAAAACCGTGATTGTAGCCACGGCGCTCTGTCGCCGTGTGCCTTAGATAAACGCCCCGACTGAGCGGGGCGGCTACAGCTTTTTGTAACGCCGCATCAATTTGAAAAAGCGCAGCGTGTCGCGCACCGGATGAATACTGCTGACTTCGTCCGAATACACGGTGCTGATCGGCACTGAATCGATCCGGAAACCTTTTCGGCTGGCAATGATTATCATTTCGGTTTCGTAATCGAAACGAGCCGCGCCGCCGAGCAAGTCGGGAATCAACTGTCTATGTAACAATCGGAAGCCGCATTGCGTGTCGGGAATTTCCTGCCCGCTGAGCGCGCTGATCCGTTCGCTCATCCAGCGATTGACCATTTGTCGCAGGCGCGGCATGGACGAGACGTCGTTCATCCGATTGCCAAGAATCAGTTTTGGCCCGTCCGCTGAGAGCGCAGCCGCAACAAAACGATCGATCTCTTCCGGCCGATGCTGGCCGTCGGCGTCGAGAATGATTATGAAATCGATTTGCCGCTCCAGCCAATGGCGCAATCCGGTTTTGATCGTTTCGCCTTTGCCGCGGTTTTGCGGATGAACGATCACTTCTGCGCCGGCTTCACGCGCGCGATCCGCCGTTTTATCTCGCGAGCCGTCATCGACAACCAGAACGTCGTCGAGCTTCTGACGCGTTCGTCGGACGACGTCGCCGATATGCTTTTCTTCGTTGTAAGCGGGAATGACCGCCGCGGTTGTCGATGTTGCCATTGAACTCGTTCGTCGCCCGACTCTCTCGCCGCTACCCTCGCGGCCTCGCCGTCCATGTCGCTCGTCCCGCTCGCTCCATTCTTAGCGGACAACCGGATGAAAGTCGGCCGCGTGATAAGAGCTCCGGACGAGCGGACCTGAGGCGACGTGCTCAAATCCTTTTTTGCGCGCAATCTCGCCGTAAAGTTCGAATTGCTGCGGCGTAACGAATTCGACCACCGGCAAATGGTTCGGCGTCGGCCGCAAATACTGGCCCATCGTCAGAACCTGGCAGCCAACTTCGCGCAAATCGTCCATCGTTTGAAAAATCTCCGGTTCGGTTTCGCCGAGACCGAGCATGATCCCGCTTTTCGTCACCACTCTTGGAGACAGTTCCTTGGCGCGTCGCAAAACTTGCAAGGACGTTCGGTACTTTGCCCGCGATCGCACCACCGGCGTAAGCCGCTCCACCGTCTCCATGTTGTGGTTGTAAATGTCGGGGCTGGCATCAAGCACAGTCTGAATACACCAATCATCCGCGTGAAAATCAGGCACGAGCACTTCGACGATAATCGCTGGGTCCATTCTTTGGATCGCAGCAATCACGCGGGCGAAGTGATTCGCGCCGCCGTCTTTCAAATCGTCGCGAGCGACGGCGGTGATCACGACATGTTTCAATTTCATTCGCATGATCGCTTCGGCCACGCGTTGCGGCTCGTCATCTTCCAACGCAAACGGTTTCGCCGTCGTCACCGCGCAAAATCCGCACGCGCGCGTGCAACGATCGCCCGCGATCATGAACGTCGCCGTTCCCTGACTCCAACATTCCCAGCGGTTCGGACATTGCGCGCTTTCACAAACCGTATGCAGCCGCAGGTCCGAAATCAGCGCCTTGGTCGAAAAGAAAACCGGGTTCGACGGCAAACGGACTTTGATCCAGGAGGGCTTCTGCGCCTGGTGCAGCGCCGGATCGATTTTCGCGCAGGACATCGGGGAAGAAACTAACGCAACGTCACTGCCTTGAAAAGTTCAACCGTTGGACGTTTTCTGCTCGAGCGCTTCACCGTTCTTAGTGCGTCTCGATTGTCACACCGGGCGTGATCGTAAACTTCACTAAATCGGCCAGGCCACCGTTGATATAGATCTCCACCCGGTATTTTCCGACCGGCCAAACCCGGTCCCGTGGTCGCGAAAGCGAAAACGACCCCTCCTCGTCCGACCTGAAGACTTTGGTTTTCCCCTCAAGAATTTTCGAGTCTTTCGGCGAAGCATCACCGATCTCCTCCGCGATCCAAACAGACTGAATCTCGTCGCCGACCGCAAGTGATTCGCCTTTCCAAAAGGCATAAATCCGGAGCGCATCGGCAGAAAATCTGGTGGTCGGTTTGCGGTTCTGGTCCAGGGCCGTAAAGGCATGGATCACCTTCTTGCCACTTGACTGCGCAACGGCCTCCACCGCGCCGCCGCACACGAGAACAAATGTAATTGCTGCTAAAAGCGCCGCCGGTCTCATCGATGTAACACCCAGTTCGCTCATTTTTGCCCAATCGGCAATTTTAGATTGAGCAATTCATTGGAGATTCTGGACGTTGGGCGCCAGCCGCGCCGTAGTTGCGAAGGCGGGGTTGAGTGTTGCCCGTTTCGCGTTCATTCTTTTCCCATGTCCCTCGCCGCTCGTGTTCTCACTATTCTCCACGAATGGGTCCAATCGGAGAGTTTGCGCAAGCATTGTTACGCCGTCGCCGATTCGATGAAGTATTTCGCCCCGCTTAGCGGGGCGGCCGCAGATGTCGATCTTTGGGAAGCGGTTGGGTTGCTCCACGACATGGATTATGAAAAACATCCGAACTTGGAACGCAGTTCGACCGAAGGCCATCCATTTGTTGGCGTAGCGTGGCTGCGTGAGAACGGCTGGAGCGAAGAAGTTTGCCGCGCAATCCTTTCCCACGCCGATTTCTCGGGCGTGTCTCCGGAGACGCCGCTGGAGAAAACACTGCGCGCGGTGGATGAACTGAGCGGCTTCGTCGTCGCCGTCGCGCTCGTTAGGCCAACAAAGAGCATTCACGATGTCGATCCTGCCGCGGTGAAAAAGAAGATGAAGGACAAGGCCTTCGCCCGCGCCGTCAATCGCGAAGACATCTTGCGCG
>JBEEHZ010000123.1:0-5660 GCA_041167705.1 Verrucomicrobiota bacterium
ACCGGGTTATCGCTTTGATCGTCCTATTGGTGATGGCAATTCCGATGGGGATTGCCTCGCTCATTATCCGGATTACATCGCCGGGGCCGGTTATTTTCCGCCAGCGCCGCGCCGGCAAACACGGCAGACCATTTGTCATGTACAAGTTTCGCTCGATGACCGATGACGCCGAGATGCGGCGCGCGGAGCTGGAGCCGTTCAATCAAATGAGTGGGCCCGTCTTCAAGGTAGAATCCGACCCGCGCATTACGCGGTTCGGCCGTTGGCTGCGTCGAACCAGCTTCGATGAATTGCCTCAACTCGTGAACGTGTTGATGGGAGATATGAGTTTGGTCGGGCCGCGTCCCTTGCCCGTCTACGAAGTCGAGAAATTCGAGAATACAGCGCAACGGCGGCGCCTGAGTGTGAAGCCGGGGTTAACCTGCCTGTGGCAAATCAGCGGCCGGAACCAGGTGCGCGATTTTCAAGACTGGGTCAAACTCGATCTCGATTACATCGACCGCTGGTCACTGGCCTTGGATTTCAAGATTCTGCTGCGAACTATCCCGGCGGTGATCCTGGGTCTGGGAGCGAAGTAGGCCGTACTATATATATAATAGAGCAGCGGAATTCAGCCTTCTGCGGCAATTCAATCCCGAGGGGTGTAGCGAGAAAGCATCCGCTCGACGTATTTGGCCAAAATGTCGAACTCGATATTTACCAGTTCACCAGCTTCAATTTTGTCGATGTTGGTGTGGCGTTTCGTGTGCGGAATGATCCAGACGGCGAAGCTTTTCTCTAAAAGCTCAGCGATGGTGAGACTGATGCCGTTGATTGCAACCGAGCCTTTGTAGGCCGCGTAATGGGCGAAGTCGGCCGGCAGATCCACCTCGAGCCGATAGTCTTCGTCGGTCCGCTCAAACGAAATGACTTTGGCGCTGCAATCGATGTGACCTTGAACGAAGTGCCCGCCCATCGGCGCGCCGGCTACGACCGCGCGCTCGAGATTTACTGGACTGTCGCGTCGCAGCTGTTTCAAATTGGTGCGGTCGAGAGTTTCTTCGAGCAGATCGAACGTGATTTGTTCGCCGCGGTGCGCGTTCACGGTCAAACAACAACCATTCACTGCTATGCTGTCGCCGACCGCAGTTTGCGGCGCGAGCTGTGGCGCGGTCAGCTGCAATTGAGTGCCGCGATCGCTCATGCGAATCCAGAGCACGCGGCCTACCTCTTCGATCAATCCGGTGAACACTCCCTTAATTTTAGCGCCGGAAACGGCTAAGATCGACAACTTGTTTGCGCGCCTGCCTCAGCGCACAATTACCAAACTGTGCGCACCCAACTCGTTTTGAGACTCGCGATTTGTGCCGCGTTAATCGCGATTACATGGGCGGTTTTCGGCCAGACGCTCGGCCATGGTTTCGTCAACTTCGATGATCCGCTTTATGTCAGCGAAAATGACCATGTTCGTGCCGGATTGAACTGGCACGGTGTTGTTTGGGCGTTCACCCACATCCATTCTCATAATTGGCATCCGCTGACGACGATGTCGCACATGTTGGATTGCCAGCTTTTCGGCTTGAGGCCGGGGGCGCACCATTTTGTGAACGTGCTGTTACACAGCGTGAATGTCGTTCTACTTTTTGTTTTGCTCGCCCAAATAACGGAGAGGCCGTGGAGCAGCGGATTCGTCGCTGCGATTTTTGCAATTCATCCGCTGCGCGTTGAATCCGTCGCCTGGATTTCGGAACGCAAAGACGTGTTGAGCGGATTGTTTTTTGTCCTGACTCTGTTCGCTTATTTTTACTACACACGAAAACCGAACCTTGGCCGCTACGTGACGATGTCGATCTTGTTTGCCTGCGGCCTGATGTCGAAGCCGATGTTGGTAACGCTGCCGATCATTCTGTTGTTGCTCGACTATTGGCCGCTCGAACGGTTTTCCGGCGCGAGCGCGGCCAAACTTCTGGTTGAAAAAATGCCGCTCGCTATAATGTCGGTCGCATCCGCTGCCGTTACATTGGTTGTGCAAAGTGAAGGGGTAGGATTAGTGCCGCTTGGAATGTTACCCCTGTCATGGCGCATTACCAATGCGCTCGCGGCCTACCTTATCTATATCTGGCAGATGATCTGGCCCGCCGATCTCGCGCTGGTCTACAATCATCCGGGCAAGCTGCCGGTTTGGGAGATTGCGAGCTCGGCGGCATTATTGACAGCGGTTACGCTCGGCGCTTTCTGGCTCCGAAAACGGAGCCCTTATCTCATTATCGGGTGGCTTTGGTATCTGATCATGCTTCTGCCGGTAATCGGATTGGTTCAGGTCGGCGGACAAGCGCATGCCGATCGCTACACTTACTTGTCGCAAATCGGCCTTTACATCGCAGGCACTTGGGGGATTGCCGATCTTTCCAGATCTTGGCGCTATCGTGCTCCAATTCTTGGCGCAGCGGCTGCAATCCTAATTAGCGGGCTCACCTTGGTCGCAGCGAGTCAGGTTCGGTACTGGCACGATAGTGAAAGGCTTTGGCGACATACGCTCGCCGTTACCACCGACAATGATGTAGCTCATCTCAGTCTTGGCCAGCTTCTCCTGGACCAGAAACGCCTGAACGACGCGATCGCCGAACTGCAGACCGTCGTCGCCCGTCACCCGAACGATGTTGACGCGAGATTAAGACTCGCCGGCGCCTTGTCCGAAAAAAAGGGCCGAATGAACGACGCCATTGCCGAGTACGAAGCGGCGGCCAGAATTGAGCCGAATCCGAATGTGGGAACCACGCTCGCCAACCTCCTTCTAGAGCAGGGACGTATTGACGAAGCGATCCAGTGTTACCGCGACGTCGTGCAGCTCCAGCCATCCAGTGCGCTGGCGCATTATAATCTGGCTGTCGGTCTCCATCGCGCCCACCGGCTGCGGGAAGCGATCTTTCAATATAAAGAGGCGCTGAAAATCGACCCGAAATATCCCGATGCCGATTATTTCCTCAGCCAGGCGCTTGGTGAGGATCGCCAGCCGGATGAAGCGAAGATTCAATTGGAAAAACCGTGAGTCGTCGTTGAATTGCGGACAGTGAGCATCAAACAATCGCGCTGGACGTTCTTCGGGATCAGTATTTTTCTGATCGCGCTTTCATGGGCGGTGTTTGCCCAGACGGGCCGTTACCAGTTCGTCAATTACGACGATCCGCTTTACGTGCTCGACAATGCGCACGTGCGCGGGGGCCTGACCTGGCGAGGAATCGAGTGGGCCTTCACCCATGTTCATTCCCAGAACTGGCATCCGCTCACGACGATTTCGCACATGCTCGATTGCCAGCTGTTTGGAGTAAATCCAGGCGCCCATCACTTAGTGAATGTCTTTTTCCACAGCATCGCTGCGGTGCTGCTTTTCATTTTGCTGCAACAAATGACCGGGCGCGTTTGGCTCAGCGGCTTCGTCGCGGCGGTTTTCGCCATTCATCCGCTGCGGGTCGAGTCGGTGGCGTGGATCGCTGAACGAAAAGATGTGCTCAGCGGAGTGTTCTTCATGCTGACACTGATCGCGTATGTGGCCTACACGCGGAAGCGAACGGTTGGACGCTACCTGACGATGTCGATCTTGTACGCGTGCGGCCTGATGTCGAAGCCGATGTTGATTACAACGCCGATAATCCTGCTCTTGCTCGATTATTGGCCGCTGGATCGATTTGCAAGATCGACAATGGGTAAACTCTTGCTCGAGAAAATTCCATTGTTCGCGTTGTCGATTGGTTCGTGTGTCGCAACTCTGTGGGCTCAGAACTTTGCGCTCGGTTCGACTGAGTTTCTGCCGCTGCAGTGGCGGATCACCAACGCCGTCTTCAGTTATTTTGAATATGTCCGGCAAATGTTTTGGCCGGTCGATCTGATTCCATTTTATGTCCATCCCGAGGGCCGGCTGGAAATGTGGCGATTTTTGTTCGCGTCCATTATTTTAATCACGTTGACGGCGATTGTGTTCATCCGTCGCCGAAAAAACCCTTATCTGATTGTCGGCTGGTTTTGGTATTTGATCATGCTGATTCCTGTTATCGGAATCGTGCAGGTCGGCCTCCAGGGCCACGCGGATCGTTACACGTATCTTCCGCAAATCGGATTGGACATCGCGCTTGTCTGGCTGATTTGGGATCTGACCAAATCGTGGCGACATCAAAAAATTGTTTTGAGCGTTGTAGGCGCGTTGGTTCTTGGCACATTGTCGATCTTGTCTTGGAAGCAAGCGACGAATTGGCGGGACACCGAGGCATTATGGCGACACACACTCGCGGTCACGCCGGACAGTGATGTGGCGCACGCGGGGCTCGGTGGAATTTTGTTTGTGCGCGGACAAATTGAGGAATCGATTGATCATTACGAAAGCGCGCTGCGTTTGCGCGATGGAAACGTAGCGGCGCATTTCGGTTTGGGCCGAGCGCTGGCGGCGAAGCAGAAAACTGATGCCGCGATTTTTCATTTTCAAAAAGCGCTCAGCATTCAGCCGGATTACATCGGGGCAAGCAACGATCTTGGTGTCCTCTTCGCGAGCAAAGGTGAAATCAAGGAAGCGGTCGCGGCCTGGGAGCAAAGTTTATCATTCGATCCGGAGAACGCGGATGCGGCAAACAACATCGCCTGGGTGCGCGCGACAGCTGCCGATGGGGATTTGCGCGACGGCAGGAAAGCCCTGGAGCTGGCGCAAATTGCGTTGCGAGCCGGCGGTGAGAATCCAGTCGTGTTGCGAACGCTCGCGGCCGCGCAAGCCGAAAACGGTCAGTTCGCCGAAGCAATCGCGACTTGCCAGCGCGGAGAAGAATTAGCTCGGCGGAGCGGCGACCGCGCGATGGTCGAGAGCTTGCGTAATTGCGCGGAATCGTTCCGCCGAGGCGAAGCATTGCGCGGGACCCAGGTTTCGCACTAAGCCGGGCAACTGTCGTTTAGCGTCGGAAAAGACCCCGAGCGCAGCCCCAAAAATTCTTTAATTTTTTTCTAGGCAGGGGCTCGGAAATCCGATAGAACGCACCAAAACGGGGATCGGCCAGACAATTGGCTTATGTTGCCCGTTCAAAAAAGTTTCAAAAAACTGAAAAAAAACCTTGTCAGCTCGACGATTCTTCAATAATCCCTAGCGCAAACCTAACCAAACCCATGGAGAAACCAATGACTAGAAACGTGCAAAAAACGTTGGGAATTCGCGTCGCTCTTGTAGCCGCCGCAGCATTTCCATTAATCATCGCGATGAGCGCGCGCGCTCAAGAGCCAGCGCCAACGGCGCCGCCGACTGGAACAAATGTCGCACCCTCGGGTGCTCCAGCCGCAACTGAAGCCACCGCCGAGCGCGTTGTCGTAACCGGTTCGAACATTCCGACTGCGGAAGAAGTTGGCCCAAACCCGGTCGACACCTATCGTCGTGATGACATCACTCGGTTGGGTGTGCGCACTCCGAGCGACTTGGTGTTGCGAATTCCGGCAGCGACTGGATCGAACACGACTGAAAACAACACCAACGGTGGTGACGGCAGCACGCGTATCAGCTTGCGTGGTATCGATCCAAAGGAAACCCTGGTTTTGCAGGACGGACGACGACTCGCCTATGCGGGCACCAGCTCAATTGACTTTAACCGTTTCCCGCTTGGTTTGATCGATCACATCGACATCCTGAAGGATGGCGCCTCGCCGATTTACGG
>JBEEHZ010000124.1:0-5517 GCA_041167705.1 Verrucomicrobiota bacterium
CGTTCTTGTCGCAGTCGTAACCTGTTTGCCGCTGGCGAACGCGGTCGCCGTCCAAACGCCCGACTCGGAATATGAGGCGATAGCGGAGGAATTCATCAAGGGCTATTTCGCCGCCCGCCCTCTTCTCGGCACAGCCATGGGCCTGCACGAGTACGACGGCAAGGTCTCCGATTACAGCCGGCTCGCCCTCGACGCTGAACTTTTCCGATTAAAGAAATTCGAGGACCGGCTCCAGAAATTCGAGCTCAATAAACTGAGTCAGCGGCAGTCGATCGACCTGCGAATCCTGCAGGCCGCCATCCGCAAAGAAATTTTTCAGCGCGAAGTGATGTCGATCTACGAGCGCGACCCGATGGTTTACGCCCGGGCCGCCGACGTGAACATTTACATCAAACGTAATTTCGCGCCGTTGGAGGATCGTGTGCACAGCATTGTCGCGATCGAATCGCAAATTCCGAACATCCTGATCGCCGCGAGAACGAATCTAGACGCGGTGTTGCCGAAACCGTATGTCGAGCTGGCAATTCAGGTCGCGAAGGGTTCGGCCGATTTTTTACGAAAAAATCTGGTTGAAGCAATTGCCGACCTGAGAGACGAGCGTATTCGGACCGAGTTCCTGGAAGCAAACCGCAAAGCGGCGGCCGCCCTGACCGATTACGCCGCCTGGCTCGAACGTGACAAATTGCCAAAGGCCACCCCCGACTTTGCGCTCGGCGAAGAAAAGTTCCAACGGCTGTTGAAGGAAACGGAACTTGTCGATCTTGCGCCCCAGAAGGTTCTCGAGATCGGCCTGACTCAATTGCGCAAAGAGCAGAAAGCATTCGCGGAAGCCGCGAAACGGATCGATTCGACTAAATCGCCGGAGGAAGTTTTCAAGCAAATGCAAAGCGAGCATCCGACGCCGGAAAGTTTGCTCACCGATATCGGGAAAAACCTGGAACAGATTCGAAAGTTTGTCGTTACCCGAAAGTTAGTGACGATCCCGTCCGAAGTTAGGGCGCGGGTCAAAGAGACGCCGCAATATCGCCGCGCGACCTCGTTTGCGTCCATGGACACGCCGGGCGCATTCGAGAAGCGCGCAACCGAAGCTTACTATTATGTGACGCCGCCGGAGAGCGAGTGGCCGCCTCTGCAAAAAGATGAATGGCTGACCGCGTTCAACTTTTACACCACCGACGTTGTTTCCATTCACGAGGTTTACCCCGGGCATTACGTCCAATTTCTGCGTTTGAACGCGTCGCCCGCCAGCAAAGTCGAAAAAATCTTCGGGAGCTACGCGTTTATCGAAGGCTGGGCGCATTACTGCGAGAAAATGATGATCGACGAAGGCTACGGCACCGTTGCCAATCCGACCGACGCCGACCAAAAACGCGCCGCCAAATATCGGCTCGCGCAATCGGACGAAGCGCTGTTGCGGTTATGCCGGCTCTGTGTCGCGATTAAAATGCACACTCAGAACATGTCGGTGGAGGAAGCGACCAGGTTTTTTCGGGAGAACTGTTATTACGAAGAAAAACCGGCCCGGGCTGAGGCGATACGCGGCACGTTCGATCCCGGCTATCTCAATTACACGCTTGGCAAATTACAGATCCTAAAACTGCGCGACGATTACAAGGCGCAGGAAGGCGCGAATTTTTCAGCGCAAAAATTTCACAACGAACTTCTCAATCACGGCATGCCCCCGATTCGCCTGCTTCGCGAACTAATGCTCAAAGACAAAGCGAAGTGGGACGAAGTTTTGTAGGCGTTGATTTACTCAGCCTCGTCGGAATCGCCCAACAACTCTTTTAACATCGGCTGCGGATTGCTCGGCAACTCTTCGACATCGCGGAGTTTCTTGGTAATCGCGCGGGAGCGCACGGCCACGTTGTCCACGTGTCGCGCCGCCTGGTCGAGCTTGTCTTTTACGGCCGAGAGAGCTTCGCCAAACTTTCCGAACTCCGTTTTGACCGCCGCGAGTAAATTCCAGACTTCGCTCGAGCGTTTCTGGATGGCGAGAGTGCGAAATCCCATCTGTAAACTGTTGAGTAACGCCGCCAGCGTGGTTGGCCCGGCAAAAATTACGCGGCAATCGCGTTGCACTTGTTCCACTAGTCCAATTCGCCGGATCGCTTCAGCGTATAATCCTTCCGTGGGCAAAAACATCAGCGCGAAATCGGTCGTGCGCGGCGGGTTGATGTATTTCTGGCAAATGTCTTTCGCGCTCTTCTTGAGCTGCGTCTCCAAACTCTTCATCGCATCATCGATCCCAACCAGGTCGCCTTTGTCCTGCGCTGCCAGCAGCCGTTGATAGTCCTCAGTGGGAAATTTCGCGTCGATCGGCAACCAGACAGGTGCGCCGTTTTCGTCGCCCGGCAATTTGATTGCGAAATCAACATGCTCACCGCTTTCGTCCCGAGTTTTCACATTTCGCGCAAACTGGTCCGCCGTCAGCACTTGTTCGAGCAAATTGCCGAGTTGCACTTCACCCCAGCCGCCCCGCATTTTCACGTTGCTCAAAACCTTTTGTAATCCGCCGACGTCGCTCGCCAGCTGCTGCATGGCGCCAAGTCCCTTGTGCACTTGCTCCAGACGCTCGCTCACCAGCTTGAACGATTCGCCGAGACGCTTCTCGAGTGTCCCTTGCAGTTTTTCATCGACCGTCGCGCGCATCTTGTCGATCTGCTTGGCGTTGTCCTGCTGCAATTCTTTCAAGCGAAGATCGACAATCGCGCGAACACCCTCGAGCGATTTGCCGAGCTCTTCGCGCTGACTTTTCGCGGCCGACGCGCCTTCCTCGCGGTTCCGTGAGAATTCGTCGCGTAGTCCCCGATCAAGCATTTCGAGGCGCCGAATCAATTCCGTCTGCACTTCGGACTCGGCGCCCGTGCTGCTGCTGTTTCGTCGAGCGAGAAAGAAAACAATCGCGGCCAACAATCCGCCCGCTGCCAGGCCGATCATCACGTAAACGAGGGAACTCATCTTTTTGTCATGTCGAGCGGAGTCGCCTGCCGTGCCGTAGCTTTATGCGAAGGCTGGGAGACATCTCTAAATATTTCTGAATCAACAAGAAAGTCCGCGACTTCGTGCGGAATGACAAGGCCGTTGAGTCGCGCGGTCACGCCGCCAAACGCGCCGCACGCACGTACCGTTGCCATGCGCGGCCTTCCCAACTCTCTCCAGATCGCAAGCCATGCAAGATCTCCGCAATGATCTCTGCAGTCTCGACAATGGTTGTTCCCGAGCGATTAAAGAATTTGTTTCCGTCAGCGAAAAAGACTCGGCCGCTTTTCACCGCGCGGAGTTCAGACCAGCCCGGCAACGCCTCGAGAACGGAAACTTCAAGCAAAGTTCTCTGCAAGTTGAAACCGCACGGCGCGACGATCAGATCATCTGGATTCGCGTCGTGGACGCTTTGCCACGAAATCGCGGCGGAATGTTCGCCTTTGTTGCCGAGGAGCAAGTTTCCGTTCGCCGCCTCGACCAGCTCCGACGCCCAATTGCTCGCGGGAAAAATTGGATCGGTCCATTCCAAAATCACGAGGGACGATGTCGATCTTTGTCGAACACGTTTGTAAATTTCGTTCAGCCGCTTCTGCATCTTTGTCACAAGGTCCTCGGCTGCATCTCCGCGGTTTATGGCGCGTCCGATCCGACGAACATCTTCGTAAATTCCGTCGACCGTGCCGGCGCCTAACGCCAGAACTTGTTTCGCCAGAGCGTCGCAGCCGCTTTTAGCAATGTCACCCGGGGTTACCGCGCACACTTCGCAATGTTCCTGCGCGATAAGAAGATCTGGATGAAGTCGCGCGATGAGCTCAGTGTCGATGTAATAAAGCGGCGCACTTTCTTTGACTCGTCGTCTCACCTCGCCGTCGATTGCGCGACTCGACATTTCCACATCAAACGCCGGACGGGCGCAGGCCGGCAGCTTTCGCACCCAATCAGGGTTGTCGCATTCATGCGACCGCCCAATTAATTGATCACCGGCGTTAAGTTCGCAGACGATCTCAGTTCCGCCGGCGAGTAAGGAAACAATCCGCATTGGCTTTCAATCTCATACAGTCAGTGGCTCTCGGGCTTCGCGCAACGAAACCCAAAATCTTTCTAAGACCGCAAACCCTCCGAACAAAACGGCCGCGAAAAATATATCGCCAATGAGACTGCTGCGGAAAAATGGAATTGCAGCGGTGTAGCAGGCGATCAGTCCGTCCCAAGTCTTCGGATACAACGAATCGAACACCCACACCGCGAAGTTGGTGATCAAATAAAACATCAATGAACTCGCCAACGTGGCTAACGCGATTTTTGGGACAGATCGCCTAGTTTGGATACTTCGGCCAATCGCAACTGTCAGCAGCATGCACAGATAGACGACCGGCTGTGATTTCATCGATGCCATGCCGTAGACTCCGAACCCCAGGACCACGTCGCTCAAAAGCATCGCCGCCAGCGGCAGCAAAAAAGCAATTTTCCGATCTCGAAGATACGCACCGCCAAAAAGAGCCATCGCAGCAATCGGCGTCACGTTGGGCGGATGCGGTGCCAACCGCGTCAAAGCAGCAAGCGCTACCATCGCGCTGAGTGTCATTAGGCGTTTATTCATAAAACATGTTTTCTCCTGGTTACACGGGCGGGATAGATTCCGCCACGCATTTGTCTGTTCGTTGAAATTCCGGCAACAAGTCCGCATACAATCTTCCGTCGCGCGTCACCAGCTCACCAACTTCAACCGCAACAGGTTTTGCAAAAATCGGCCCGTCAAACACGAACGAATGAAATTCTCCGTTCTCTCCGCACGGGTCGATCGTCGAAGGAAGCTCACTCAAGAATTTCTCGTCGTATAATCTACCAACGGAGCCTGGGCCGACGTGTGCTTCGGCGCACGAGACATAAGCCTTGTAACCGAGTCGGATCACTTCGTGCGCCAACTCAGTCGTGTTGCGTTTCCAAATTGGAAAAAGGCCGCGCATTCCAACTTTCGCCAGGTTGGCTTCGCGCCACGCGCGCAAATCCTCCAAGAACAAATCGCCAAATGCCACGGTCGTCACGCCTCTGGC
The DNA here is from genome assembly GCA_041167705.1 of Verrucomicrobiota bacterium. Lineage (GTDB taxonomy): Bacteria > Verrucomicrobiota > Verrucomicrobiia > Chthoniobacterales > UBA10450 > AV40. The sequence continues at coordinate 5,040 of JBEEHZ010000124.1, forward strand.
TTTGTAACCATTCATGACACGACTCATGATTGCTTCGTAAACTTCATTCGAGCATCCGCGCCCTTCAGCGGATGGAAGATAAACTTTGTGTAACGGAATTCCGATGGTCGCGGCTTGCGCGTCGAGCAATTCTTCGCGCACGCCATGGTGACTGACACGCCGATATTCCTCCGAAACGGTTGCCATTAATTCGACCACTTCATAATCTGCAGTGCGAAATAGCTCATGCAGAGCCATCACACTGTCTTTTCCGCCGCTCCAAGACATTACCACCGGTGCTCGCATTGCGTTCTTCATTCTAAAACCGCAATTTCATCCCGCCATACAAAGCCTGGCCGAGATTCGGAAATCCAGAATCCACCGTTCTTGGGCCAATGAACACAAGCTGGTGCACTTCCGAGTAGTGCTCATTCGTCAAATTGTCGATCCGGCCAAAGATCGAGCAATGCGAATTAATCTCATACTCGGCGGCGAAATT
>JBEEHZ010000125.1:0-5769 GCA_041167705.1 Verrucomicrobiota bacterium
CGCTGCCACATGCACATCCCCCTTTGCGTCGGCTTGATCCATGGTGCGCGATCGCTTCTCGAAATTGGCGACCGGTGTCGGATCGAGAAGGAGAGCCGCGACTTCTTCGCCCATTTGCAAATAGTCCACTCGCAAATCCCGGATGTTGCCGCGCACTTTGAGGATGAGTTGTTTGACCGCTTTGGACGTTTCGATTCTGCGTTGCAGCGTGACGCTAAGGAACAAACTCGTTCCAAGACCGAGAACGATGAGCAAGCTGAAGCCGATCGAAACCAACGTAGGAATGCGTTTGTTCACGGTGAAATTAACGCTGCCGATTATTTCTCTCTTTGAGCCGGACAGTGACTTTCAAGAGCGGCACAAAAGTTCAAAAAGCAGGATTGGCGAGCCTGCGATGAGAACGCTTCGATTGTCGGCGCTGTCATCGGCAATGAGGTTTTCACGGAACAGGTACGCAGCAGCGAGTATGCAGCCGACGCGTGCGGAAAGTACGCATTTTGAGTTCGTGAAACCCCGCAAAAGCCAGCTTTAGCAACACCCGCGTTTGAAAATTCTTTCTTATCGAGTGTCCGATACACGGCACCCATGCGACCGGCTTCAGTAATATCCCGCAGCGGAATGCCGTAATCACCGCACCCATCCGGTGCATTCGCGCTGCTCTATCTGGACGATGCGACGCCTTTGTAAATGAACGGCGGTCATCATTAGCCCGTGAAAATAAATCCACCGAAAGAAGGCACCGCGAGGGAACAGTCCGTCGGCATCTCCTCGATGACGCAAGAGATGGTGCAAGAGCGAGCGAGCGAGCTACCCGTGATCAACACTTGCTTGGCACACGACGCGTCGAAATCCAATTTGGCAGAGGCTCGGACGGAGCAAGCCAATACGCGGACAGAACAGGCAGAGACGCGGAGTCAGCAGAGCGAACAGACCCACGGCAAACACTCGTCCACGGAGCGGAAGGTGCAACGCGGCTTCGTATTCGCGCTCGCTTGTTTGGCCGTCATCGGGGTGGTGTCCTACTTCAGTATCGTCCGGTTGCGCGAAGACGCGGCGTGGGTGCAACACACCGACGAGGTCATCATCCGTCTGGAATTGCTTTTTTCCGGGATGACCGACGCGCAAAACGGCCATCGAGGCTATGCGGTCACCGGCGATGAAACATATCTCGAGCCTTATCGCCTAGCTGTGCAAACTGCCGAGTCCAGTGTGCGGCGGTTGCGCGAATTGACAGCGGACAATCCTGCGCAACAAAAGCGGCTCGACTTGCTGGCTCCGCTGATTAGCGAACAATTGGCCTTTGGTGGCGACGTGATTGCTTCGCGGCGAAGCCAGGGCTTTGAAGCAGCGCGCAGCCAGGTGCTCACCGGGAAAGAGAAGCGAATTCACGACCAGCTTCGCGGCCTCGTCGATGAGATGAAGGGTGCCGAGGAAGATTTGCTGAAGGAACGCGAATTTCGGGCACGGCAGAGCACCACCATTGCCCAAACCGTCATCATCGGAGGCGGCGTGCTCGCCTTTGGATTCGTGGGGTGGGCCTGCTTTGCCATTCGGCGCGACTTCGCAGCCCGTGAGCGAGCCGAGGAGGATTTGCGCGAGGCGAAGGAACAACTTGAGGTGCGTGTCCGCGACCGCACAGCGGAACTCGCGCAACTGAATGTCGAACTGGAGCAACGCGTCTTCGAACGCACGGCGCAACTGCAAGCGGCCAATCAGGAGCTGGAGGCGTTCAGTTACTCCGTCTCCCATGATCTTCGCTCTCCCCTGCGCACTATCGACGGTTTTTCAAAGGCGGTGCTGGAAGAATATGGCTCACAGTTGCCGCCCCAAGCTCAGCATGACATGCAATCCGTGCGGGACGGAGCGCAACAGATGGGCGCGCTGATTGACGATCTCCTGACGTTCTCGCGCTTGAGTCGGCAGCCGTTGAACCGGCGGACGATGGACACGGGCCAGCTGGTAGGTCAGTGCCTGGAGGAATTACGGCCGCAAACGCAGGGACGACAAATTGAACTGCGCGTCGCAGAGTTGCCGACGTGCTGGGGTGATCCCTCGTTGCTGAAACAGGTTTGGATCAATCTGTTGTCGAACGCCCTAAAATATTCGAGCAAGCGGGAACCGGCGATCATCGAGGTGGGGACGATAGCGGCGCCAACCTCGGGCGCAGTTGTGGACGCCCCTTCTGCGACTTCTACCAAAGATCAAATCGCTTACTCGGTTCGTGATAACGGCGTGGGTTTTGACATGCGCTACGCATCGAAATTGTTCGGCGTGTTCGAGCGTTTACACCGGGCCGAGGATTATGAAGGCACCGGGGTGGGTCTGGCCACGGTCCAACGCATTATCCACCGGCATGGTGGTCGCATTTGGGCGGAAGCGGCCGTGGATCGCGGCGCAACTTTTTATTTTACTGTTGCAGGAGAAATCAAATCATGAGTGAAACAACTGGAATCGAAATATTGCTCGTAGAGGACAATCCCAAGGACGTGGAACTGACCTTGCGCGCGTTTGAGCGAGCCAATTTGACCAACCGCATCCACGTCGCGCGCGACGGAGCGGAGGCGCTGGAGTTCCTCTTTTGCGAAGGACCACACGCCGGACGCAGGATGGACGACGCGCCCAAGGTCGTCCTGTTGGACTTGAAGTTACCGAAGGTGGACGGCCGGGAGGTATTGCAACGTCTCAAGAGCGACCCGCGTACGAAAAGCATTCCAGTGGTGGTGCTAACCTCGTCGCGCGAGCAACGGGACGTCGTCGAGAGTTACGATCTCGGCGTTAACAGCTACATCGTTAAGCCGGTGAATTTCGAGCAATTTCTCGAATCGGTGCAGCAGTTGGGACTTTACTGGCTGCTGACAAACCAGCCCCCGAAGGTGGAAGGATAACATGCCGCAACCACTCCGCGTTCTGATTATCGAAGACAATGCGCGCGACGCCGAATTAGTCGTGCGCGAATTGCATCGCGCGGGGTTCGAGCCCGACTGGCGTCGCGTCGACACCGAGAAGGACTATCTCGATAATCTCAACGATGACTTCGACATCATTTTATCCGATTACGCGATGCCTGGGTTTGACGGAATGCGCGCGCTGGAGTTGCTGAAACAGCGCGGACTGGATACTCCATTCGTGATAGTGTCCGGGACGATCGGCGAAGACGTCGCGGTGCAAGCCCTGACAAGTGGGGCTGCCGACTATCTCCTCAAAGATCGAATCACACGGCTGGGGCCGGCGGTCGAGCGCGTCCTTAAACAAAAACGACTGCGAGGAGAACGCAGAGCAGCGGAGCGGGCGTTAACTGCATCTGAAGTCAGTTATCGGCGGCTGTTCGAAGCGGCGCAGGACGGTATCCTGATTCTGGATGTTCATACGGGACGCATCATCGATGCGAACCCTTTCCTGATTGAACTCCTGGGTTCTTCTTACCGTCAAATGGTCGGCAAAACCGTCGGCGAACTTAGTCCGTTCAAGGATATGGAGTCGAACAAGGTCATGCTTGAGCGATTACAACGGGATGGATATGTCCGTTATGAGGACCTGCCACTGGAGACGAAGGATGGCCGCCACATTGCCGTGGAGTTTGTTAGCAACGTGTATCAGGCGGGCGACAGAAAAGTGATTCAATGCAACATCCGCGACATTACCGCGCGCAAGGAGGCGGAAATAGCGTCAATTCGGCTGGCGTCGATTATTGAATCTTCGGCGGACGCCATCATCGGCAAAGATCTAAATGGTGTCATCACCAGTTGGAATAAAGGAGCGGAAAAGATTTTTGGCTACACCGCTAGCGAGATGACGGGGACTTCAATCATGCGGCTGATTCCAGCCGACCGGCACGACGAGGAAAATCAAATTCTGGAGAAGATCAATCGCGGAGAAAGTGTCGAGCACTTTGAAACGCTCCGACAAACCAAAGACGGACGACTGATTGACGTCTCAGTCACAGCATCACCAATCAAGGAGGCCGCCACTGGCAAGGTTATCGGGTTGTCGAAAGTGGCGCGCGACATTACCGAACGCAAACTGGCGGAACGGGCGCTACGCGCTTCCGAAGTCAGTTATCGGCGATTATTCGAAGCGGCGAAGGACGGCATCCTGATTCTGGACGTGGATACGGGAAGAATCACCGACGTGAACCCTTTCCTCGTTGAACTATTGGGTTCTTCTCACAGTGAAATGGTGGGCAAAACCGTCGGGGAACTTAGTCCGTTCAAGGACATCGAGTCGAACAAGGTCATGCTCGAGCGATTACAAAAGGATGGGTATGTCCGCTATGAAGACCTGCCCCTGGAAACGAAGGATGGCCGCCACATTGCCGTGGAGTTTGTCAGCAACGTCTATCGCGCCGGTGACCACAACGTAATCCAATGCAACATCCGCGACATTACCGAACGCAAGCGAGCTGAGGGGCAAATGCGCGACGTCCAGACTCAATTGGAGCAGACCAACCGAGATCTCACGAAGAGAAGTCAAGAGATTCAATACTTTTATCACACTCTTTCACACGAACTGAAAACTCCGCTGACGGCAGCACGCGAGTTCGTTTCGATTGTGATAGATGGCCTGGCGGGAGAACTGAACCCGACCCAATTGAATTACTTGGGGATCGCCAAGAAAAGCTGCACGGAATTGGCGGTCTACATCAATGATTTACTAGACGCCACGCGGTTGGACACCGGCAAGTTGCATCTCGAATTAAAGGCTGCCTCCCTCGCTGCCATCATCCACCGGGCAATCGCAATCATGGAGCCGGTCGCGGCCGGGAAGAAGATCCGCTTGAGCGAGGAGCTGGACACTCGGTTGATGGACGTGATGGTGGACGAGAGCCGAATCATGCAGATCCTCACCAATCTGCTGAACAACGCCTTAAAATTCACGTTCGAGGGCGGGGCGATTATCGTAAAGCTTGCTGAGTATTCGAAAAATTCCGAATGCGTTCAAATTTCCGTTACGGATAGCGGTTGCGGCATCGCAAAAGACAAGATCGACAATCTCTTTCACCGCTTTTATCAGATCAAAAATGGCGACACCACGCCCGAAAAAGGCGTCGGCCTGGGATTGTATCTTTGCCGCGAGTTGGTGTTGATGCATGGAGGAAGCATTTGGGTGAAAAGCGCGCTCGGAAAGGGGAGCACTTTTTCATTCACGATCCCCAAAAAGACGACCACAAAGACCGCACATGTGCTCGTCGTCGACGACGATGGTGAGGTCCGTGACACCCTACGCCAGGTTCTCGAGGAGAACGGTTTTGGCGTCGCAACGGTCGCGGGAGGCAGCGAAGCCCTGCAACGCATTAGCCAGAAAATTCCGGACGTCGTGGTTCTCGACTTGTTGATGGCGGGGCTGGATGGGCCAAGCACGTTGAAACAAATCAGAAAAAATCTGGGACCGATTCCCGTGATTGTGCACACAGGCTATCCCGACGGCCAGCTGATGCAGCGAGCGCTGGAATCTTCTCCCTTCACTTTGCTGGCGAAGCCATGTCCGCCGAAGCAGTTTGTCGAAACAATCAGTCGAATCTGCCAGCAAAACCAACCACTCCGACCACCTCCTTCAACCCGCACACACAACGAAGGAAACTAATAAATGAAAACAATATTAATAGTCGAAGACGACCAGAAAATCGCCCTGGCTCTGCAAGTTCGACTCAAAGCAAATCGTTACGCCGTATCGGTCGCGTTTGATGCGACCGTGGGAGCAAGCCTGGGCCGCGCCGTCAAACCTGACTTGATCCTCCTCGACATTTCCATGCCGGGAGGCAATGGCTTCCAA
>JBEEHZ010000126.1:0-5365 GCA_041167705.1 Verrucomicrobiota bacterium
GAGGTTTCGGACGTTTAATGCGTTGTCCTCGATGAATTGGCGTCGGGGCTCGACCACGTCGCCCATCAGAATCGTAAACATTTTGTCGGCATCGACTGCGTTGTCGTCATTCAAATCGACTTTGAGCAGTTTGCGTTTCTCGGGATTCATCGTCGTCTCGAACAATTCTTTGGCGTTCATTTCGCCGAGACCTTTGAAGCGTTTGATCTGCACTCCACGCCGGCCGATTTCCAAAATCTTTTCGAGAATTTCGGGAATCGAAAAGAGAGGGTGGGTGCTCGCTTTTTCGCCTTCACCTTCGATCAATTCGAAAATCGGTCGATCACTTGCCGCGTAGTGGTCCACCTTCAAACCTTTGCGCGCGAGCTCAGCAATAATCTTCTGGATCGCGGCCGACTCGTGGAGCTCGACCAGCTTGGCGCGGCGACGGACGCCGTTGCCTTTTGCTGCCGGTGTTTGAGCAGCATCGCCGAGCGGCAATAACTCCTGCTCCATCTGGGTATCAAACAAATTGAGATCGAGGTTCGCTTCGTGAAATTTTCGAACCGATTTCTCGTCGTGAAAATAGTGGACACTTTCATCGTTGCCCTCGCGCACTTTCACGAGATATGTCGGGAGTTTGCCGGACTTGGAATTGCGCTGTTCCAGATACGCCTCGAAATCGCCGCCGTGCCGCCGGACCGCTTCGCTCAGCTTGGCCAATTTCTCGAGCGATTCGAGAATGTCTTTGAGTTGCGCTGCCGAGATCTCCTTGCTGTCTGCGAGATTCTTCAGTTTCACGTCTTCGGCGCCGAGAGAGATCAAGATTTTGTTCAGCTGCACGTCGTCGTCGACGTACTCCTCGCGCTTCTTGCGCTTGATTTGGTAAAGCGGCGGCTGCGCGATGTAAATTTTGCCGGCCCGAACGAGTTCAGTCATTTGCCGGAAGAAAAACGTGAGGAGGAGCGTCCGAATGTGCGATCCGTCCACGTCGGCATCCGTCATGATGATGATGCGGCCGTAACGCAACTTCGACATGTCGAAGCGGCCTTCGTCTTTGCCGTTGCCGTCTTCTTTCGGCTTCCCGATGCCCGTGCCGATCGCGGTGATCATCGATTGGATCTCAGTGTTCTTGAGAAATTGATCTTCGCGTGCCTTCTCGACGTTAATCAGTTTGCCGCGAATCGGCAGTATTGCCTGATAACGTCGATCGCGTCCCTGTTTGGCGGAGCCACCGGCTGAATCGCCCTCAACGATATAAAGCTCGGTCAATTCCGGATCGCGCTCAGAGCAGTCGGCCAATTTTCCGGGTAAGCCGCCGCCGGTCAGCGCACCTTTACGAATCGTCTCGCGCGCTTTGCGTGCAGCTTCGCGCGCCCGCGCGGCGGTCAGTATTTTTTCGAAAATGCGTCGCGCGATCGGCGGGTTCTGGTCGAAAAAGGTCATCAAACCTTCGTAAACTGCCGAGTTCACGATTCCGTCGATCTCGGTGTTGACGAGCTTGACCTTGGTCTGCGATTCGAACCGTGGATTCGGCAATTTGATGCTAAGCACGCAGATCAAACCTTCGCGAACGTCGTCGCCGGAAATCGACGGGTCCTTTTCCTTCATCAAACTGTTCGACTTCGCGTATTGATTGACCGCTTTGGTCAGCGCCGTGCGGAACCCGGTGAGATGCGTGCCACCGTCCGGATTCGGAATCGAATTGGCGAACGGCAAAATCTGATCGTTGTAACTGTCGTTGTATTGCAAGACAACATCGACAAACACTTCATCGCGCTGTCGCTCGATCACAATCGGCTTCGGATGCAGCACCTGTTTGTTTTCGCCCAGCTGCTTTACGAATTCCTCGATGCCGTGCTTGTAAAGAAATGTTTCCTTCTTTGGCGCATCGCCGCGTTCATCGGTCAGATTGATCTCGAGCCCTGGATTTAAGAACGCCAGCTCGCGCAACCGTGTCCCTAACCGCTCGAATTTAAATTCTGTCGTGATCGTGAAGATCGTCGGATCGGGCAGGAACGTGATCAGTGTGCCGGTGACCTTCTTGCTCTTGACCTCGCCGATCACCTCCAGCTTTTGCGTCGTTTTTCCCTGGGCAAAGGCCATGTGATAGACCTTGCCGTCGCGCGAAACTTCTACTTTGAACCACTCCGAAAGGGCGTTGGTGCACTTCGCGCCGACGCCGTGCAAACCGCCGGAATATTTGTAAGCGCCTTGACCGAATTTTCCGCCCGCGTGCAGGTTCGTCAGGACCAGCTCCACGGCCGGCATTTTCCATTTCGGATGAATATCGACCGGAATGCCGCGGCCATTATCGCGAACCGAAACGCTGCCGTCGACGTGCACGTCGACGTCGATCTTGTCGCAATATCCGGCGAGATGTTCGTCGATCGAGTTGTCGAGGACCTCGAACACCAGGTGATGCAGACCGCGCTCGTCCGGGTCGCCGATATACATGCCCGGCCGCTTCCGGACCGCTTCCAGACCTTCCAGCTTGTCGATCTGGGCCGCGTCGTATTTCTGCGATTTGTTAACGTTGGAAGAGTCGCGCTGGCGATTCTTTTCGCTGGATTTGTCGTCGTCTTGATCGACAGCGACCGCGGCTCGATCTGGCATCGAAAGAAGCTAGCGATAACGGGTCAAAAAACAACTAATAATCTCGTGGTATCAAGCGACTTATTTCCGCTAGGGGTTGGAGGGTCAAGCGGGCCAAAGCCCACGATATTGTGGTCGGCCGCCCGGACTTATTCACAGCCTTTTTTGCCCTCTTGACCAGCCTCTTTTACGCACCGAAAATGTGCGCTCTCCATGCGCCTCCAAACTATCGCCGAAGCTCGCTGGATTCTTGCGATTTTATTTTTTCTCGCGCTCGGAAGTTGGTTTTTTACCGCGTGGTTATCGCTCCTTTTTCTCGTTTTAATTCTCTACACGCTTTTCTTTTTTCGAGATCCAGATCGAAATATTCCCGCTGATGGAAATGCAGTCCTCGCGGCCGCTGACGGAACCGTGGCGGACATTTCCGAAATCGAAGAGACTGAGGTTTTGAAAACAAAAATGCGTCGCGTCGGAATTTTCCTGTCGATCTTCGACGTCCACACCAATCGCGCGCCGATTGACGGCCGAATCTTTTACCGTCAACACCACGAAGGACTTTGTCTCGACGCGCGCAGCCCGGATTGCTCGGAAAAAAACGAAGCGATGACCTGGGCATTCGAGAATCCGCGCACGACGCTTGTGGTCAGGCAACTCACAGGCGCTATCGCGCGACGGATCGTCGCCTGGGCGGACGTCGGGGACCAGCTAGCCAGGGGCGAGCGCTTTGGAATGATTCGCTTTGGCTCGCGGACAGAAGTATATTTGCCGCTCGCCGCCAACGTGTTGGTAAAAGTGGGGGACCACGTCGCCGGTGGATCGACAATCATCGCACGACTCCCCGATTCATGAACGAGCAACCGCCCAAGATTTATCTCCTGCCAAATTTAATGACGGCGGGGAATTTGTTCTGCGGGTTTACCGCTACGCTCAAGATTTTGGAGGGCGCGCTTTTGCAAAGCACAAACGCTGATGCCGCGGCCGACCTTTTTCATGCCGCAATCTGGTTCATTCTCGGCGCTTTCGTTTTCGATTTCTTGGATGGTCGGCTCGCGCGTCTGGGTGGACACGAAAGCGCATTTGGCCGCGAGTTCGATTCGCTCGCGGACATCGTTTCCTTCGGGTTGGCGCCGGCGTTGATGGTTTATCGTGTCGTTCTCAACGAATTTCCGAACGCCTGCTGGATCATTGCCTTTGTTTATCTCTCCTGCGGTGCATTGCGCCTGGCGCGTTTCAATACGGCATCGGCGAACCCCGAACGAGAGACCAGCGAGAACGGCAAGAAAAATTTCACTGGCTTCCCGATTCCCGCCGCCGCGGGATTAATTGCCTCGATCACATTGTTTTTACTTTGGCTGGCCGAAGGCGAACATCATCTCGGCAAATGGAAATTCGTTCTGCCGCCGCTGTTGCTCTTTCTTTCTTTCATGATGTTCAGCCGGTTTGAGTATCCGAGCTTCAAGGCAATCAACTGGAAAACGAAGAAATCGATCCCGCGGTTTCTTATTATTTTCGTTGTCCTTATTTTTACGGCGATGAACTACGAATGGATGCCGGCCGTTCTCTTCCTCGCGTATCTGCTTTACGGGTTTTTGCGGCCTTGGCTCTCGCGCGAATGGCGCCGCGAGATCGAGGAAGAAATCGGCGAGGAAGGTTCCGAGGAACCGACCGAGCAGCCTTCTTAAGAATTCTGAATGGAGGGACGCCCTCTGTGGCGTCCCATTATTTTTGGGCCGAGACAGAGCTCGTCCCTCCAGGAGTTACCGATTCAATTTCGCAAGCGTTTCCGGGTCGCGCACGTCCGCCCATTCGCCGGTCAGCTCAAGCGCTTGCACTTTCTTTCGTGATTGTGCCAGCTCGCGGATCGCGTCCGTCAGTTCGTATTCGCCGCGCGGAGATGGCTTCAGTTTCGCGGTGAATTCGAAGATGCTCGGCCGAAACGCGTAGAGACCGGCGTTGTACCACGGGCTTGTCGCTTCACCGGCCTTCGATTTCTCGCGCAGGTCGACGAGTTCCATTCTCTCATTCAGAAAAACTGCGCCGCCTTTGCTTACGTCCTCGCCGCGCGTCACGCTGATCAACGCCTCAACGTCGTCCGCAAGATCGACAATGCGTTTGTAGTTTTCGGGTGCCACCAAAATGTCGCCATAGGCGAGAACAAATGCAGAATCATTTACGAAATTCCTCGCAAGATCGACAACTCGGCCGGTGCCGTCCTGCGTGATCTGCGTCGCATATTGGATGTCGATCTTGTAACGGGCGCCGTCGCCGAAGAAATTCTGCACCGCATCGGCGCGATAACCAACGATGACGAGAAATCTGCGGACACCGGCATCACGCAAGCCTTCAACGATGTGTTGGAGGACAGGTTTCCCGCGCACTTCAATCATCGGCTTCGGCAAATCCGCGGTCAGCTCGCGCATTCGCGTGCCGCGACCGGCCGCCAGCAAAACCGCCTGATCGATCTTCGTCATTGGGTGACACTATTCATGTAAGTGAACTCCTCTCCCTCAGGGAGAGGACCGAGGTGAGGGCTTGGCGATGACTGGATCAGCCCAGAGTGATTTCTCGGGCTCAATCGCGTAAAGGATTGAATTCAAAACCCCGTCTAAGTTCTCGAATATTTCACTGTTGGGGAACCGAAGAATACGAATCCCCTTCTCATAAAGTTCGATCTCACGGTCAAGATCTGAGCCTTGGCATGATTCACTGAGATGGCCAGAACCGTCTAGCTCAATAGCCAGCTTCGCATCCGCGCAGAAGAAATCGACAGTTCGATCTTCTAATGGGTGCT
>JBEEHZ010000127.1:0-7681 GCA_041167705.1 Verrucomicrobiota bacterium
GATTGTGCATTCCGCCTTCCAACATCGTCTCGGCAATATCACGGCTAACCGCGACGTCGTCGGCATAGGTGATGTCGAACGGGGTGCGGCTGCGCAGTTCATCCTCGGAATAATTCACCATCCGGCAAAGCCTGGCGTTAGCCTGCAGAAATTTTTCGTCCAATCCCACGACCGCCATTCCAATTGGCGCTTCCTGAAAGATCTGGCGGAAATTCTGTTCGCTCAATTCCAGCGCAGCGGTGCGGTTGGCGATGGAGCGCATTTCCCGGATGCTCCGCAGACATGAGATAACAAGAAAAACGTCTTCGAAAACAACCCAGGCAGCGTGTTCGATTGATCGCAAGGGGCTGGCCGTGAGAACACCGTAAACCGAGTAGGGCCAATAGATGCCTCGAATAAAGTGATCGAGAGCGACCACAATAGTCGCGGGAACGAGCACGCGCCAATCGCGATAGAACGAGAGAATAACGAGCGACCCGAAGACATGGAAATGCGTTTCGATTCGTCCGCCGGTCACGCTGATCAAAAGTGCAGACATCAACATCTGGGCGACGGCGATGACGTAACGAGTAATCATCGCGCCCGGCCAGACGCGCGCCATCCAAATTGGAAAAAGACTGATTGCGCCTCCGAGAAAAATTGCCACCCAAACGTGATCGTGAATCGCCCTCGTTTGTCCGCTCCAGGTATAGGGCGAGATAACGATCGCCATCACGATGCAGGCGATCCATTGCGCAAACATGAGTTTGGCAAAGAGCTGGTCGGTCTTGATGTAAATTTCGTTCTGCTGCTGCCGGAACAGCTCGTCGGCGCGCTCCGCCGGCGACTCGTGCCGGGTCAGCTTCCGCATCATTTCAAACATTTCACACCCTCTCGCGCCGGGTTTTTCAATGAGCAGCCGAACACAAAACTCTTCGTTCTCGCGCTGGTGCGATTGTCGATCAAAGAAACGATCGCGCTTTCGCCCGCATTATCGCCGGAATGCCCCCGGGAAGCGGTAATGCCTCCGTTGAAAAGCAAACGACCACTCGAATCGAAAAGAAATGTGTGACCGGAGGTTTCGGCGCCCAAGCGCTGCGCCTCTGCGCCATCGACATCTGACAGGACCGTGACTCCGGGAATCTGAGCCGCGGTTCGCCGCAAATCTGTGTTTTGCCAATCGGCCCCGGAATCTCGAGGGGAGTAAAACAAAACGTAAGCCTGCACTTTGCCTTGAACATGGGCCATTAATTGGGCCAGTTCGGCCATGCTCGCGCGGGTGCAGGGACATTGTGGATGTGCCGCCATTACAAGCGTGGGACGGTCAGTCGCGAGCTGGACCTGGGAATCCGCGGGCCACGCGGAGGTCACCTGGCCGACTTTACCAGGCGAATTCTCGTACTTAAGCAAGGCGTGTCCGCCAAAGACGGCGGTCCCTGCCCAGGCGAGGCCGAGCAGTACAGTGAGAATGATTTTGGGCTTTGTCTTCATCGTCGGGAGAACAGCGGCTCTGTCAGAGCACGGCCTATTCCAGATGTAGCCGAAAATGGTCGCTGAAAAACGCCTCAGCTCAGCACGACCAGGCTGATGTCGATCCTCAGCTCCAACCGCTAACGGGCGCCGGCGGGAATCGGCCCCAATTCGCCTTCTTTGTCAGGCAGCGCCTCACCTTCATGATGAGTGTGAGCGCTCCGCAGGAATGGAACTTTGTCTAGGACATGTTCCTGGAACCACTCAAGCCAGAGATAGATTACAGGCGTGACAAATAACGTGATTAGTTGCGAAAAAATCAGGCCGCCAACAATCACCAATCCAAGCGGACGTCGCGAAGAAGCATCTTGTCCAAAACCAAGGGCGAGTGGAATCGCGCCCATCAACGCCGCGAGCGTTGTCATCATGATCGGTCGAAACCGTTCGACACTGGCTTCATGAATCGCCGAGCGCAGGTCCCAGCCCTCGTCGATTCGTTGCAAAGCAAAATCGACGACCATGATTCCGTTCTTCTTGACGATGCCGAGCAAAAGAAAAAGTCCGATCACGCTGTAAAGCGACAAGGTCGATCCAAAAATCCAAAGCGTGAACAAACCGCCGACCACGGCCGGCACGATCGCGGGAAACAACACCGTGATCGGATGCACATAGCTTTCGTAAAGAATTCCAAGAATCACGTACATGACGAAAATGGCGGCGATCAAAAGCAGCGGCAGAGCTTGAAAAAGTTGTCGGAACACGAGCGCTTCGCCCTGGAAAGTCGCCTGAATGCTCGGATACTGCCGACGCACTTGTGCGAACGAATCCTCGATGAATTTGGTGGCGTCGCCGATCGCAACGTCCGGCAGCAAATTAAAATTAATTGTGACGCTGGTGAACTGATTGAAGTGATTGACCGCTTGCGGACCAACAACCTGACTTGTGGACGTCACGGCCCGCAACGGAACAAGATCGGAGCCTGTTCCGGTCGTGGTGGCAATGCTATTGCCCGGTGCGCCACCTTGGCTAACCGTACTGCCGCTATTGCTGCGCACATATAGATTGTCGAGATCTTTCGGCTGCGCGCGCTCGTTGTCTTTCACTTCGAGAATGACCTGATATTGATCGTCCGGCTCTTTGATTAAATAGACATAATTTTGCGAGTAGGCATTCTTCAACAAACTTTGAATCGCGGAAGTTGAAACGCCGTAAGTGGCGGCGCGTTCGCGATCGATGTTAATCGAAAGGTTCGGCGTGTTGTTGTAATAATCGGAACGAATGGACGCGAATCCTTTGAAGCCGCGCAAGCTCGTCATCATTTGATTCGCTGCTCCATAGACGTCTTCCGGAACGATGCCACTGATCGTGTAAGCGTACTGGCCCTGCGTCTGGTTGGTTGCGCCGACATTGATTTGCAGCACCGGACTCGGCGATATCACCGCGGCCAGGCCAGGAATTGTATTGATCGACTTTTGTAAACGCAAAAGACACTGCTCGATCGGATCGCGCTGCTCGCGTGGCTTAAAAATACAAAAGACTATTCCTTGCGACGACGAACTGCGCGATCCGGAGCCGGCGATCGTGAAAAATTTGTCGACACTCGTCTCCGCCTCAACTTTCTGGTTCACCTGCTTTTGGAAAGCGCGCATTTGGTCGGGTGACGAACCTTCCTGGGCAATGAAAACGCCGCGGGCAAAACCGCTGTCTCCGGGCGGAAGCAGCGTGAACGGCAAATGAGTGAAGAAAAACCAGAGACCGAGAAAGCAAGCGAGCAGGATCGGAATGGTTAGCCAGGCGCGGTCGAGAAATCTATCAAGGGCGCGACTGTAGGCGCCGATGACGCGTTGAATGAAATCGCCAGTCCATTTTTCCATGCGTGTGCGTTTATGGCCGGCTTTGCGTTCACCGAGAATGCGCGCGCACATCAACGGTGTCAGAGTCAGCGAGACAAGACCGGAAGCGAGAATTGCCACGATGATGGTAATCGAAAATTCCTGGAAAATGCGGCCAAGCAGACCGGGCAAGAACGCTAGCGGAATGAAAACGGCCGCGAGCGAAAGTGTCATCGACAAAATGGTGAACGAAATTTCACCGGCCGTGTTGTAAGCCGCTTTAAGAATCGATTCGCCGTGCTCGGCCCGACGGATCACGTTTTCCAAAAACACAATTGCATCGTCAACCAGGAATCCGATGGCGAGAGTCAGCGCCATCAACGTCAGATTGTTGATCGAAAATCCGAGCATGCTCATCACCGTGAAGGTGAACAGCAACGAAAGTGGTAGCGCGACCGCGGGAATGAGCGTGTCGGTGGCGCGACCGAGAAAAACGTAAATCACCATCACCACGAGCACGAAAGCGATTACGAGCGTCATTCGGACATCGTGGACGGAATTCACAATCGTCTGTGAGCGATCGAATACCGGCGTGAACGTGATTGATCCCGGCAAACTCGCCCGCAGCTCGGGGAAAAGCGCCTTGACCGAATTCGCAACTTCGACTGCATTCGCGCCCGCCTGCCGCGAAACCGCCAGCACGACGATCGAACCCGGCGGATTAAGTCCGCGCACCCAAAAAAAGCGAGACGTGCGCTCGTCCTGCACAGTTTGTCGAACCTCGGCGATATCGCGCAGATAAACCGGCGAACGATCCTTGTTCCGCGCGACAATGAGATTGCGATAATCTTCGGCCTGATCGATCTGACCATTCGGTTGCAGAACAAAACTGCGATGCGCTCCGTCGAATTGTCCGGCGCCGGAGTAAACCGTCCCCGCTTTGATCGCGTTCGCGACGTCATCCATCGTCAGCCCGCGCGCAGCCAGCGCCGCCGGATCGGCCTTGATCCGGATCGCCCCTTGCACGCCGTAAATGTTCACTTGCGAGACGCCGGGTAGAATCGAGATCCGCTGGGCCACCGCGGTGGACGCGTACTTATATAGATCGCCGTCCGTTAGCGTGTCCGACATCAAGCCGAGCAGATAAACTGCCTGATCGTTCGGGTTGGTCTTAGAAAACGTGGGCGGACTCGGCAAATCGATCGGCAATTTCCCAGTCGCCCTCTGGATCGCGGCCTGCACATCGGTCGCCGCATCGGTGATGCTCTTGCTCAGAACAAATTGCAGCGTCAACGATGTATTGCCCTGCGTGCTTTGGCTGGTAATGACGTCGAGCCCGGGGATTTGGAGGAATTGTTTTTCCAGCGGCGTGGCGATGTTGTTGGCCATCGTCACCGGATCCGCGCCGGGATATGCACAGGAAACTTGAATGATCGGATAATCGACCGCCGGCAGGTCGTTTACCGCCAGTCTGTTGTAAGTCGCGATTCCCGCGACGATGACTGACAACGTCAACAGCACGGTCATCACCGGCCGTCGAATAAACGGACCGGAAAGTCCGCTGCCTTTAACCGGAACTAACTTGGCTTCTTTCGCTGCCGTAGAAGCGGATGTCGATCTTATCCCGCGGCCGCCGGATCGATCTTGCGATTCGTGTTCGCCATCCGAGTCGCCATCATGTTGATCTGAGCCCTCCATAGAAAAGCGTTACATTGCGCTTTTGCCGGCGGCTTGATCGCCGGCTGCATTCTGAGGGTTGTAAGGTTTGGGATCGACCTTTGTTCCCGGAGCAAGCGCGAGTTGTCCCGTGACCACGACGGTCTCACCCGCTTTGACGCCTTCGACTACTTGCAGATCGCCATCTTGCCGCTGCCCCGGTTTGACTGGGCGAAGATCGACCGTGTTATCCGGCTTCATCACAAAAATGAACGGTCCACTTTGGCTGATCTGCACAGCTTGTGATGGAACCAGCAGCGCGTCTTTAATTGTGTCGAGAATGAAACGAACACGCACAAATTCCGACGGCCAAAACGCGTGGTCCGGGTTTGGCGTCACCCCGCGCGCTTTCACGGTTCCCGAACCAGGCTGGACCGCGTTGTCGATGAAATACAAATCACCGACGCGCGGGGGAATTTTATCGTCCGGCGAATCTGTCTGCACTTTCACGTTCGGTCCGCCGAGATATTTCCTCACTATTGCCAGATCGGTTTCGGCAACGGTGAAGTCAGTGTAAATCGGATCGAGACCCTGAATGGTAAGCAATACGGCGCCACTACCCGTGTTGCCCGCGACTATGTTGCCTACATCGACAAGCCGTAGTCCAGCCCGACCGTTGATCGGCGATTTTATGTAGCAATAATCCAGGTTTACTTGGGCGGCCTCGGCTGCGGCTTTGGATTTTTGCGCGTTCGCCACAGCCGTATCGTAATCCTGGGGCGCGGTGACGTTTTTTGCCCGAAGGTCCGCCTGTCGCTTTAACGTCACCTGGTCCAACGCCGCTTGCGCTTTCGCCTGGTCGAGCGCGGCTTGATAAGGACGTGGGTCAATCGTGAAAAGCAGATCGCCTTTCTTCACATCGCTCCCGTCCTGAAAATGGCGCGCGATGATTTGCCCGCTGACTTGCGCCTGAACTTGAACCGTTTCATACGCGGCGCAGGTGCCAATCTCGTCGAGATAAAGCGGCACATCTTTGCTGATCACTTTCGCCACCAGCACCGGCCGAACCGGCGGCTGCGTCGTCTTTGCCGTCTCCACTCCGCGCTGCAACGTGCGCGCGACCGCGAACGCCGCGAGAATGACGAACAGGAAAATACCCCAGCGCGGAATGCGCTGTTTCGGGGCACGACTTGTTTTCACTCGTCTCGGCTCCTGGAGTTCGGTAGCGGCTCCATTTCCTGATTCTAATCGAGTACCCATCTTAGTTTTGGCCGTTCTTTCCAACTCGCGCTCTTCGCGCGCCGTTGTGTTTTGCGCTCCCATTCCCCTTCTCCGCCTTTTGCCGGATCCGATCCAACACCCGGACGCAAGTGCGCAGTTCGGACGCAGGAATATCGTCCAGCAATTCGTGTCGAAGTTGGAACGCCTCCGTTTTGATTTGTTCAATCACACGTTGAGCGCGGGGTGCCAAATGCACCGTTTTGCAACGACGATCCTGCGACGAACTTTTTCGCGCGACCCAGCGATCGCCCTCCAGACGATGCAAAAGGGTCACTAACGTTGGTTCTTCAATGCCAAGATGCGAGGCGATCTCGGCCTGGGTCAACGGACCGGGCGCGACTGACAAATGCATCAGGGTGCGCCACTTGGCCTGGCTCAAACCCATTGGTTTGAGTCGCTCGTCCAATTTCAGCCGCCAGGCACGGGCGGTGCCGTGCAAGAGCGGGCCGAATACATCGACATCCCTGTTCAAAGCAAATTAGTTAGCATGCTAACTAATTCCAACCCAGAGCAGTGTCAATGCCACCGCCTTATTCGATCTTAAGCAACAAAATCGATTCTTTTCGGTAGTCGGTCGAACGCATGATGCGATGCGGTCGGCGCGGCTCCCAACGATTGCTTTCCAGTACCTCCTGTTCCCTTTCGGGGCGCACCAGCAAATAGCGTGCGTCTTTCGAGACTTCGTCAATCTCGTTTGCGTAAACGAGTTTTGAGCGCAGGTAAAAAAAGATCGGCTGATAATTTGGATCGAGCGCGTAGACAGTCTCCGATTGTGGGATCGCCGCTTCAATCTGGGCAGCGAGTCGCTTGATTCGCTGCCGCTGGTCCATCTTCGGAACAATCGCGATCGCGTAGGTCCACACCAAGACGCACGCGAGAGCGACCATGGTAATAACTGCGTTACGCCGTGCCCGGAGAGAAAATTCCCTGCCACCGAGGCGGCTCCAACACCAAATCCCGACCGCCAGCGCTAGGCCAACTCCAATCGCTACGCCTGAGCTCACTCCGCCGATGCCTAGCTTGTTAGGATGCTCTTGCGCATACTGGATAACACCGACCGCAGTACCAGCTGCAATCCATCCGCCGATCCAGACACCTGTCCAACGCGGCCATCTGACGTTTTCAGCGGATAGCGTCATGGCAAACAACCAAATTGCTGGCACAAGGGCGGCCATCGCGTAGCGCGGAATCGAGCCCGGCACAAGATTTACAATCACAAAAGGAACGAGCGTCCCCCAAGTCAGCGCCCGCGTAAGTTGTCGATCTTTCTCCGCGGCAAGGTTTTCGAACCGCACCAGCGGCAGGAATAATATCCACGGCAGAAGGTAAAACATGCCGTGTGGAATATTGAGAATCCACCGGCCAAGTTGGAAGTCGGTGCCACGAAGCCGGCCGGTGAACTGTTGCGACCATTTCGTTGTCGCGGTTGCGTGGTCGGTCGCCTGCAAAAATGGAATCGCCCA
>JBEEHZ010000128.1:0-15080 GCA_041167705.1 Verrucomicrobiota bacterium
CACATACAGCATGCGCTCGGTGTAGTAGGTGATCGCATATGGGCCGACGGAATAGCTGACCTGTCCAAACTTGCGGCCTTGCCCGCCGAGGTTCGTCGCAATGGTGGCGTCTTGGTTATGGAGCAGAAAGACATTTGAATGATTGGTTCCGGCGCCGGCCTGTTTTGTGATCGCGTCTTCAACGCTCCATTGCGGGACGATCAACCGCATTCCTGCTATTGGAACGTCTCCCGGATTTTTGATTTTAATCTGGCTAGGATTGTTATCGTCTTGCCACACATAATCAGGGCTACCCGAAACGACGTCCTGAAACGAGACGCCCGCAGCGGTTGGCGCAACGCCGCTGACTGGTGTGGACGACACCACCAGAAAGCTGTTGGTGTTTTGCGAATCTCCGCAATCGTATAGTGCTCCGGTTGACCCACAACTGTAGGTCGAGTCATGCGTGTTGTTCCGAAGCTGCGGTACAGACACGGCGGCGTGGAGATCGCGGGTGAAGCGATTGATCCCCTGGCGACCCTCCTCGTGCGCGGAATTAACCGCCGTGTTCTTTGCGTACAGAATCATTCCGGAATTCAACACGTTCAAAAAGACGATTCCCAGAATGGCCATGATCATGGTGGACACGACCATCTCCGCCACTGTGAATCCGCCCTGAGAATTTTTTTGGTGAAAGGTTTTCATTGGTCGCCGGTGCGCATCGTGTCCATCGACACGTTGTAGGTTTTGCCGCGATAGGTGTAAGTGACCGCCACCGTCGCGCAGCGTGTGTTCAGGTTTGTTGTCGAACCCGCGAATGTCATGCTTGTGCCCCCGTCTGTGATGGTCGTCGTCATTATTCCGGTGACGACGGCGCTGCCAGAGACCGGATCCTGATAGACGAACACGCTCGGTTTCGTGTATGTGCCGGGATCTAGAGAGAGAAAAAGGGTCGCGTCTGAATTGTAGAGTTTGGGTATTTTGTTCTTTGTTGGATCAAACGGTTCTTTCGAGAGAATCAAATCGATCTGGTTCTGGGCGGCCGTTTGCGCCTCGCTGTAGAGCCTCGAGCTAATGGCGTAAGTGTTGAGCGAATTGAATCCCACGTAGGCGCCGGCGCCCATCGTGCCGACCACCGCCAAAGCCATCACCACTTCCATCAATGTGAAAGCGCGTTTGCCTCTTTGCTGCCTCAATTTAATCGTTCGCATTACGAGCCGATATAAAGCAGCTGCAGTGCCTTAAGCTCGCTACAACGACGCGATTCCTCTGTAGCGGAACTCGCTACACTTCAGGCGACTTCTTCTCTCAGACCGGCGTCTTTTGCCCTTCGCTCACCCAGCGAATGGCCTCATGGCAGAGCTGGCTGGAGTTCTCCAAATGCAACTTCGTTTTGATCCGCGCGCGATAGGTGTCGACCGTGCTGACCCCGAGATGAAGTTGATTGCTGATCTCGCGCGTGGTGCGTCCCCGTCCGATGAGCTCGAAGACCTCTAGTTCTCTATCGGTCAACTCAGTCACTCCGTTTTCACCTTTTCTGCCCACCGCAACGCTTTCGAGGATGCGCGACGCGATTCGTGCTGGAAGATAAATTTCGCCCCGAAGAACTGCATAAATCGCGGTCATCACCTCTTTTGAAACTTCGTTCTTGGTGATGTAACCACGCGCCCCTGCTTTAAGAACCCGTTCGGCATAAAGCGCTTCATCGTGCATCGAAAGGACCAGCACGGGAACGTCGATCTCTTTCGCCTTCAAATCTTTGAGGAGCTCGAGTCCGCTCGAGCCTTTCAAAGTCAGATCGACAATCGCGATGTCCGGTTTCTTTTGTTCGATCAGCTGCAAAGCGTCCTGAACGTTGTCGGCTTCGCCCGATATCTTCAGGCCCGGTTCTTTGTTGATGAGTTGAGCCAATTGCTCCCGGAACATGGGATGATCCTCCACCAGAACGACGTCTAACACGGGCTGCGCTTTAGTGTTCATCACCGGACTCCAGTTGGAACGGTACAGGAGACGATTGTTCCGCCGCCAGCGCCGGCCTCGATCGCGAACTCGCCGTCCATAAGGTTCGCGCGATAACGCATGATGCTGATCCCGACGCCGTTCATGGCATTTCCGTTCTTTGAGAAGCCGATTCCGTTGTCGGCAATGCTCAGGCTAGTGGCGCTGTCATTGGCGCTGAGTCGGATCTCGATCTTGGCTGCCTTGCCGTGCTTACTCGCATTGTGAATTGCTTCCTGTGCGATGCGGTAGAGATGTGCCGCCTTGCCGTTTTGGCCGACGCCAGGTCTCCCGGCCACCTCAAAAGTACATTGGACCGGAAGCAATCGGCTCGTAGAAACGGCGAGTTCGTTGAGCGCTGCGGGCAATCCCGCTTCATTCAATTGTACCGGGACCAGGCCGTGGGATAAGTCGCGCGCTTGCTTGACCGATTCGCTGATCAATTTCTCTATCTCACTCGCGTTAGCTGCTAACTTATCCAGACCTTTTTCTTTCAAATCGATCTTGAGCGAAGTAGCAGCGCACCCGATCGCGGCCAAAAATTGGCAGAGCCCGTCATGAAGATCGCGCCCGATCCGTTGTTGTTCGTATTCGCTGACCTCGATAATTTGTTTTTCCAGTCTCTGCGCATGTTCAAGCAATGAGATGCGCGCGTTGGAAGCGCTTTGTTTTTCGCGCATCCCAATACCGGCGAGGCCAACGAGCAGGAAGAAAGCGAACCGGATCGCGATTTCCCATGCTTGAATGGTGCCGTTGGGATAAGAATTCCCGCGCGCAAGATCGGCCCAGGACCAGAGCACGCCTGCCAAACCCGCGATGACGAAAACGCTTTTATTATCGCAGAGCCAAACGGCAAAAACGATCGGTGCAGTGTAGAAAAGGACGAGGGAAACTTGATGGCCGGTGGCCAAGTCGAGCCAACTGATTGCGAAAAGCAATGCCAGCGCCTCGATGAAGGCAAGCGTTGGCGACTGCCGAATAAAAAAACGAAGCATAGGGACTCGATCGGAGGTCTATGCGTGGGAGCAGATTTCCCGCCAAAGATCGGCCACGTCGGAGCGACTATGGACTGACGCTGGCGACGAGAGGCGGGTCCTGAATGGGATCTGCCAGGGGCAGATCGGAAGCAGCGAGAGTCGCTACCGTTGGATCTGCTGCATTGCTGAACACGCTGACTTCAGCAACTGCCAGCGGATGAGAATGGTTTTTCGATAATGCCCATCGCAGCGCGACATAACGCGCGCTCTTCGCCGCGAAGTCGGCCATTGCTTCGCGAGCGACTCCAAGATCGACAATCGACGCCACCGGTTTCACATTATCGAGATCAGACGGATCGCGTGGCATTTCATCGAGCAGATAGATATTTAATTCTGGGGCCTGTGATCCAACCACAACGCTCACTCGATGCACCGGCTTGCTTTCAGTCAGCTTGACGATGAGCGTGGGGCGCGGATCCGAAATTGAAAATAGGAATACGCTTCGCCGATCGTCATCGATGGCATGGGAAACAGCCGTTCGCTGTCCGGAACTCACAAACACGACCTGCCACTTGGACCCAATTTTCGCGAGATCGACATCGTCGGCGGTTACGACGATTGGAATCGATATTTCAGCGGCGCGAATCGGCGAGGCGTTGAGAGAGAATCCAACCAGACTGACCGCCAGCAATCGCCAATTCCATTTTGAGTGAAGAAATCCCATAGGCCTCCCCATCGCCAAGCTTAGACTGCGCCAAACGATCATCGCGGTCATCGATTCTTTCCTCGAGATCGGTCGACTGCTAGCGCGTTTGACTGCGTGAATTCAAGTTCGCGTAAGCCTTGTCGATCAAAGCTTTTTCTTCTGGGAGTAAATTCGCCTGCTTGCCAAAGTCTAAATAACTGCGCGCTTTTTCATCGCCGGTAGCAGCCAGACAGATTCCGTAATACGCGCTGATATTTGGGTCGCTCAACTGCTCCGCGCTCAACGAGCTCATAATACGGACGGCTTCCTTCGGGTTGCCCTGAGTCAGTAGCGAATAGGCAAAAGTTGTGATATACGCCGGATTTTTCGGCGATTTATTGTAAACATCGGCCGCCAATCGTCGGGCCTCGGCCGGATTCGCATCAAGGAGTAAGGAAATCTGGGCGCGATTGTTTTGCACGTCGAGGTTCGTGGCATCGAGCTCCGATAAACGAGCGAGGACGCGATACAGACCCTGCGTGTCGGCCGCTTTTGCGTAGTTACGGTAAAGCGCCAGAAACGCTTCCTTTTGTTTCTCCGGGCGTTTGGAAAGCGACCAGAGTAAATCCGTCATTTCGTTCTCCCATTTCCATTCCGACGCGGTTTGGATCAATACAGACAGGAAGTCGCTTTGATCGGACGCTTGTTTGGCTGCGGTAGCCCATTCATGCTCCGCCCCGACAGCTTTGCCCTGTTCCCGCAATGCGCGAGAAAGGTAGGCATGTCGCAAGAAATCGAAACGGTTCCACTGCGCTTTGGTCGTCATCGCTTCCAACTCTTGCCACTTGCTCAGCTGCACCAAGACGTCAGCGACCGCGACCGGTACGGGCCATTTTTGTAATGTTTCGGTCGGCAGAGTTTTAACGTAATCGAGAGCGAGGAGATTTAACCTACTCCGGCTCATCCAGGAAAGTAACGCCGCCAGCGAACCGGGGTCGTCCGCCGCCGCTTTCTCCAACTCAGTCAAATAAGAGGAAAATTGTGGATCTTGGGTAGCGTGCAGGAGATCAAGGAACACCAATCGATCGGTCCAGGTCGCTTCCGGATACGCTTGGATTTCGCGCGCGAGTTCCAACAGATTGTGCGGGTCGTCGCGTCGGGCCACGGCTGCCTTGAGTAGCACTCGCGTTGCTGCGCTGCGCTGAGCTGGATCAGATCGCAATGCAGTCAACATTGCTTCGCCCGATCCCCGCCGCTCCGGGTCATTGGCGCGCATTCGCAATATGCCGAGTTGGAGCTGATACGACTTGTCGTCCGGGGCCAGGCGGAGCGCCTCGTTCCATTCGGTTTCCGCCTTTTCGTCCTGATGTTTCGATTGCGCCACCAGAGCGGACGCTGCGTGATAAGGCGCAAAGTTTCGGCCATTCTCATCCACCGCGGCCAGCGTGCGCTCAGCCGTGGCCAGGTCATTGAATTGAACGGCGCTGCGGACCAAGGCCAGCGCATCATCGACTGAATGCGGAGCTAACTCCACGACTTTTCGCCTCCACTCTAACGCGGCACGTTCGCCCACGCGCTCGGCCAATTCCGCCATGATTCGGGACGCGCTCGCGCTCGAAGGTTTCATCTCCAAGATACTGCGCGCCGCCAGACTTGCATCGCGTTCATTGCCGTGTTCGATGTCGAATGTGGCCCTTCGCACCAGCCGTTTTTCCTGCCACCGAACGTAAAGATCGTGGCCGCCCCAAATCGCACCGATCAAAAGAATCAGGCCGAAAAGAATCCCGAACAGAAATCTGAGGACTGTTCGCTGTGTTCTTTCGACGGATTTTTCCATGTGCGTCAAAGATTAACTGTCAAGTTTACGTAAACGCGAACTGGCGGCAAAATGGCGCGCGATCTCTTAGTGGTCTGAGTTACGTGGGCTCCGCCGTCTCCAATGAGATAACACTGTGAAGTCGGTCAAGCACGCGGCATGCCCGTAGCCAGGATGCTCCCCCAACCGGCTCGCAAGTTGCTCGGGCTCGGCTACGCTATGCCGCAAATGGACGAGACCATTGTGCAACCAGCCGCTGTTTCGGCTTCGATCGCCAAAAAAACAAGTTGGCTGATCGTGCTAGTTGCCTTCGGCCTTATTTGGTTCGAGCTCATCAACCAGCTCAAAGCCGAGTGGTGGCTCAATCCGCAGTACAATTATGGCCTCATCGTTCCGATCCTTGCCCTTTACCTGTTCTGGAAACGCTGGCGGAATCGGCCCTCTCCCGCGCCGCGCACAACAACCGCGGTTCCAATCGCGCTCATCCTTTTCTGCGCCGTGCTTTTTCTTCCTATTCGCTTTGTCGCCGAAGCGAATCCTGACTGGCGATTGTTGAGTTGGATGCTCGCGCTCGTTGTCGTCACCATGTCGCTTTCGTTCGTCTACCTCAGCGGCGGCCGGGTTTGGCTTCGCCATTTTGCCTTTCCGATTTTATTTTTTCTGGTGGCCGTGCCATGGCCGGTCCGGATCGAACAAGTCGTCATTCAGGATCTGATGCGAATTGTGACCGCCATCAACGTAACATTTTTGCAGTTAGCCGGCGTTCCCGCTCTTCAACATGGCAATGTCATCGAGGTCGGCACCGGCCTTATCGGAATCGAAGAAGCCTGCAGCGGGGTCCGCTCGATTCAGGCGACGTTGATGGTTTCGCTCTTTCTGGGCGAACTTTACTCTTTCACAATATCGCGACGCGTTGTTCTGATCATGATTGGCGCGCTGCTCGCCTTCATCTGCAATGTCGTGCGAACTGCCATCCTCGTCTGGGCCGGGACAACGAAAGGGCCGAACGCAATTGAAGCGTGGCACGATCCGGCTGGCCTGACCATTTTGGTCGTCTGCATGTTTGGACTCTGGGTTGCGAGTCTCATTATGGAACGTCGCGGGAATGCACCGTCGATCGGAACATTGATTGGAGATCAACCGGCGCTGATCCATCTCAACCGAGCTTTGCTCGGTGCATTCGCGCTCTGGGTGGTGCTTGCCGAAGGTGCTGTCCAACTCTGGTACCATTCCCAACAAACGCTGCCGCGCACTCGCTGGGCAGTGCGTTGGCCCGAATCCGAAAGTAATTACAAGCAGGTGCCGATCGCTCCCGCCGCCGAAACGCTGCTTCGTTATAATGAAGGCGGCGGCGCGGCTTGGGAGGGACAGGATGGCCGGCGATGGATGATGTATTTTTTTCGATGGTTACCTGGCCGGACTGCGGCACGCTTTGTTAAAGTTCATCGTCCGGATATTTGTCTTCCCGCCAGCGGCAGAACCATGGAGCGCGACAACGGCGTGCACATGTTGGTGGTCAACGGAGTAAGCCTGCCGGTCCGTTCCTATCGATTCGACGATCACGGCGTACCGCTCCACGTTTTCTATTGCTATTGGGATGCGCGTTCCTCGTATGAAAACGTTGCCGCCGCTGAATCCGAGGATTGGTCAGCGCGCGGCCGTTTGCGGGCAGCGCTCCAAGGTCGGCGTGAGATCGGCGCCCAGATGCTGGAGGTTGTTGTTTGGGGTTACGAGGACGACGCCGAAGCGAGTGAAGCGCTTGCTCGCGAGCTAGGGCAGGTCATTCGAACCAGTTGACCAATCCCTGGACCGGGAAAACATTTTAAAATCGTAGCAAGAAGCGGGTGGGCGCAGAATCTCGGCGGTGACAAACTGACGGCATGAATGATTACGAACGAGTCGCAACCGTGATCCGGTTCCTGGATCGACATCATACTGATCAACCCGATCTCAACGAACTGGCGGCCGCCGCCGGCCTCAGTCCGTTTCATTTTCACCGGCTTTTCTCAGCTTGGGCCGGAGTGACGCCGAAGGATTTTTTGCAGTGCCTGACTCTAGAGCATGTGAAACAGCTTTTGCGGGATGGCGACAATGTTTTCGACGCCGCGATCAATGCGGGTTTGTCCGGACCCGGACGCCTGCACGATCTTTGTGTGACACTCGAGGCTGCCTCGCCCGGCGAAATGAAAAATGGCGGGGCCGGCATGCAAATCGATTACGGTTTTGCCGGGACGCCATTCGGCGAAGCGCTCATCGCCGAAACAGAACGCGGGATTTGCCACCTTTCATTTATTCAAGAAGAGGATCGCGACGGCGTGCGAGATCTCCTGGCCGAGCAATGGCCGAAGGCGAAATTGCATCGCAGCGATCAGCGCGCCGCGGAATTGTCGAACAAGATTTTCGTGCGGCGGCCGCAAAATGAACCGCGCTCCAATTTGCGCGCTTTTGTTCGCGGCACGCCTTTCCAACTGCGCGTTTGGCGCGCGTTGTTGAACGTCCCGTCTGGATCGCTCACGACGTATGGGCGACTCGCCGAAGCAATTGGCCAATCGCAAGCTGCTCGCGCAGTCGGGAGCGCGGTCGGCGCTAATCCAATCTCGTTCGTCATACCGTGTCACCGGGTCATTCGTGAGACTGGAGCGCTGGGGAATTATGGCGGCGGTCCGATTCGCAAACGCGCGATGGTCGGATGGGAACTCTCATCGCGGGATTCAATCGGCCGGAGTGGAACTGATCGAATCAGGGCGACGGCGGCTTAACGGCTAACCTAAGATCGACATCGCCCTCGCTGCGAATATCGTAAGCATGACCGCTTACGTATGGAGAAAATTTCTCTCGATTACGCCGGTTTCCGCCACGAATACATCGGGGGCGGATTGCGGCGGACCGATCTCGATCCCGACCCGATCAAACAGTTTCAGAACTGGTTCGCCGCCGCGATTGAAGCAGGCATTCCTGATGCCAACGCGATGACTCTGGCGACGTGCGCGGAGAATAAACCCTCTGCCCGGATCGTGTTGCTTAAGGATTTTGATGAACGCGGTTTTGTTTTCTTCACCAATTACTCCAGCGACAAAGGACGACAGCTTGAGAAAAATCCGAATGCCGCGCTGGTGATGTATTGGATGGAAGTGGAACGGCAAATCCGGGTGGAAGGAAAAGTTGAGAAAACCTCTCGCGAAGAATCCCAGGAATATTTTCACACCCGGCCTTTCGGCGCACAGCTCGGCGCCTGGGCCTCTCAGCAAAGCGAGGCAATTGATGCACGACGAGTTCTCGACGCACGTCTCGAAGAGATGAAGCAACGTTTCGCTGAAGGGCAGATTCCTCTTCCGCCGCACTGGGGCGGATTTCGCCTTAAACCCGAACAGGTGGAGTTTTGGCAGGGCCGCCCCGATCGCTTGCACGACCGCTTTCGGTACACGTTGCAATCAAATGGTTCCTGGTCGATAGACCGACTCGCACCTTAAATATCCGACCAGCGCGGTCGTCGGATCAGTTGCGAACTAATTGATGATGGATCCGATCGAAGATGATTTTGTGAATGACGAACCTCTCGGCGCCGAGCAAAAGGCGTCGGCACGAAAACGTCGCCGACGCTCGCCCAGCGTTTTGGAACCGCCCCCTCGTCGCCGGGAACAAATTCGAGGAAGGGGGCGTTCGACTCGAGAGCAAACTGAATTGTTCCTTCGCGAAAATCCGGTGCCGCTGATTCTGGGCGCGCTCGTTGCCGGACTCGCCGTCGGATTGGCGATTCGTTATGCGTCCCGCTCCGACGAAAAAGAAGTGGAAGTGAAAACGCCGCTCGGAAAAATCAACTGGAGCGTGCTGTCGCTCCCGTTTCTCTGGCCGCTCGTTCGTGGAATGAAAGACAGACTCGAAGACTCGACTGGTTCAATCAGAGAAGGCGTGAAGAATATCGATCTCGAGCGCTACACCAAACCGATCCGGAAACGCTGGAAATCCTGGACCGATTGAGTTTTTGTCATTTCGAGCGAAAAGGCCAGTCCGGCTCGGACCGAGAAATCTCTTACTGTTTCTGAAGCCCGGGTGCTAACCTCGGCCACGTGCTGCGATTGCTACGTTTGTTTCTAGTCATCCATTGCGCCAGCGCCTTCGCCAAGGAACCAACGCAAACCCCCGAAGCCGGCGCCAAATTCGTCGGCGCGATTGGATGCCGTTCTTCCAGTTGTCACGGCGGCGCGGGCGAAAAACGGAGCCAGTACATCACCTGGTCACAAAAAGATTTTCACACCCGCGCCTACGCCATCTTGCTGGACGCGAGGTCGGCCCGTATCGGCGAAGCGGCTAATATCGCGCAACCGCAGTCGAGCGCGCGCTGCACCGTTTGTCATTCGCCTTTTCAATCTGTTGCTCAGACTCGCTTGACACCAACCGCGCGCCCCGATGAAGGCGTGTCGTGTGAAAGTTGTCACGGGGCAGCCGAACCATGGTTGCGCGGCCATACTCGCAGCGATTGGACTTACGCAACGCGCGTCAGCGCTGGCATGCATGACGTGCGAAATCTTTATGTGCGCGCGAACGCGTGCGCAGCCTGCCATCAAAATGTCGACGCTGACATTTTAAAAGCCGGGCATCCCGAACTCGTCTTTGAGCTCGACAGTCAATCGGTCAACGAACCTAAGCACTGGCGCGACGAAGATCCGGCAACCGGACCGCGCAGTTGGCTGACCGGACAGGCGGTCGCGCTCCGCGAAATAACCTGGGCCCTTATCAAGTCTCCTCCAGATGAGCGATCTCACCTGCTCGAACAAGAAAATGCGTTGGTTTGGCTGCTCGACAAAACCGGTTTCGGAAATAACTTGAGTAAATTCAGCGCGTTCCCAGGGATCCAACAAAGCGCTAACGAAATCGCGGAACGCGCTGCAACATGGAATCCAACCAGTGATTCGCTGATGACGATCTTGCAAACGCTTGCCGCCAGCGATTCGGAATTTCAACCGACGAACACATCGGGTCAGAATCTTTTTTATCGCGCCCTCCGGCTCACACTCGCGCTGGAGCGACTTACGGCCGCGCTCAATCTCTCACCAAAAATCGAGAAAGAGTTGAATGCGTTGCGCACGGACGTCCAGCGACATTACGATTTCGACGTGGCCGCGTTCGCCGAGCATCTCCGGGCATTACGGACCAAATTGTAGCTATCATTTGTATCAGTTGAAGGGGCGCGTCTCCTCGCGGAAGATGTCGATCTTCGCATGGCCAAACCGAACCGACCCGATCAGCCCGCGTGGCAGCAGAACGCGATCTTCGAGTTTTTCTCGTCGCTCAAGCTCGCCGTCGTGTTGCTGGTGGTTCTCATCGCGGGCGCGATCGTCGGAACTCTTTATGAATCGAGTTTCGACGCCAAAGTTGCGCGCAGTTACGTCTATGGTGCGCCTTGGTTCAATGCCTGGCTCGTTTTACTCGGCGCGAACCTGACTGCGTCGGCGCTCTCGCGTTGGCCTTGGAAAAAATATCACACCGCGTTTCTCATCACTCATCTCGGAATCATCACGCTTCTGCTTGGCTCGCTCATCGGCCGAATGTTTGGTGTCGAAGGGACGATCACACTTTTTAAAGGTGAGCCGCCAACCAATCGCTTGCTAGTCGATCAGCACCAGCTTCGAGTCCACGACGTCGATGGAATCATCAAAGGTTATCCCGCGGAATTTCTGCATCATCCTCCGGATCCACAGCATCCAAAAGATCTTGGCAAACTGGCAAGCGGCGCGCGTTTAAAAATTGTCGGCTACGCCCCGGCAATCGAAGGCAAACTAAATCCCAGGCCGCTCAAAGACGGCGGCCTACCGGCGCTGCATTTCAAAATTGAAACGGCAATGATGAACCAACATCTCGAAAGCTGGTTGCTGGCGGACGATCCGCAGCACGGAACCTTTTCGATGGGACTGGCGAACATCGAATTGAGACGCGGTGCCGCAAATACTGTGGAGGCAAGTGCCAGTCCGGCTCGGACCGTCTCCCCTGGATCGAAGCAGCCGGGAGGGCCGCCGTCACGGAACGAACCGGTTGATCTTGAGGAATCAATTTTCGCCTTCAGCAAAGCGCCAGACGAACAAATCGGTCACGTCAACAAAGGCGGCAGCATTGGCGCCAAGGTTCGGCTCGAACTACCTCAGAATGGAAACAAAGGCCGTGTCCTGATTTCGTTAAACGGAAAAGAAACAAGCTTTGATGTTGCGGAAAATCTTGGACGCGAAGTGAAAATCACGAATTCGCCGTTCGGGCTCAAGATCGACAATTATTGGGCAGATTTTCGGATCGAGAACGGCAAACCGAATTCAATCAGCGATCAACCGGATAATCCGGCGGTCCTTGTTACAATTCGTGGCAAAGGCGTGCCGGCGGCTGCTCTGGAAGCGAAAAATCCACACGGCACAGGCGATATGCCGACGACTGGCGGTCCGACGACAATGCCTGCCGCTGGTGAAACGGCGTTGAATCATCTAACGCTGTTCGTCGCGAACGATGGTTCGATTTCGTACGAACTTCTCTCGCGCAAAAATGGAAAATCGTCCGGCAAGATCGACATCAACAAAGCGCTCGCCACTGGTTGGGCGGATTGGCAGCTCGTCGTGGACAAGACTCTGCCGCACGCGGAGCAATGGATGGATTTCACACCGCAGAAAGAGGAATCGACAGCGCCGACATCTGCCATTGCGGCAGAGTTACCCGACGGCGTGCGCGTTCGAATGGAACAAAACGGCGAGACATTGGAGCAATGGGTCCCGGCCGGCTGGCAAGTCACAGTCCCGACTTCGCCTAACGAAACAATTGTCGCCTACGGCTGGACGACTGTTCCGCTTCCGATCGGTCTCGAGCTGCTCGATTTCGAAGTGAAACGGAACGAAGGCAGCGACGCGCCCGCTGGATTCAAAAGTACGTTGCGCGTGAGTAGTGCAGACGGCGCTAGCGCGACCGGTTCGTGTTGGATGAATCGTCCATTCAGTTATCCGAGTGGCTGGGTGCGAACTTGGACAGGATTGACCTACAAAATTTCGCAAGCCTCCTGGAACCCGGAGAATCTTCAGCAAAGCAGCGTCCAAATTCTGCGCGACCCTGGTTGGCTGTTGAAATGGACCGGTTCGCTCCTTGTTGTCGTCGGTGTGTTCATGATGTTTTATCTCCAGCCGTACCGGAAACAAACTGAAGGCGAACCGATTACGCCGACCGGTCCGAAACCGGTAAAGCAAACGCAGCAACTGCGGCCGGCCGTGCGCTGAAGATTACCCTTACCTCAATCCTCTCCCTTGAAGGGAGAGGCGGACGCCAAGCGCCGGTGAGGGTTAAGATTTGACGTTGAGCGTTGAACGTTGAGCGTTTCTGATTAGACCAATGAAAATCTTCGGACTGATTCTCACAGCCACACTTTTGCTTGGCTGCGCTTCAAACAAAAAACCGGCCTGGATCCGTTTCGCCGAAAAACAGCCGAACAAATGGGGGCATTACAGCGGGTATGTCGAAGCGCGTTGGGAAAACGACGGGCGCACCATGACTTTGCTAAGCGAACTTCGCTATACTGATCCGGAAGGAGTCGTTTGGATCGCGCCAGCGGGATCAGTTGTAGACGGCGCATCGATTCCTCGATCGCTCTGGTCGTTGATGGGCGGGCCGTTTGAAGGCAAATATCGGAATGCTTCGGTGTTGCATGACGTCGCTTACGACCAGAAGAACCGCCCTCACGAAGTTTGCGACCGGATGTTTTACCACGCGATGCGTTGCAGCGGCGTGAGCGCGGCCGAAGCCGGAACAATGTATTATGCGCTCCGCAAATTTGGTCGCCATTGGAAAGCGCCGAAGGCCGAGCCGGTAAAAGTTGGCGACGAGATCGTCGCTCGGGCCGAAGAAGTGCGGCCGGCGATTCCAGTGAACCGCGGTGACATAAACACCACGCGGGATTGGATTCGGAACTCAGACCCGAGCCTGCAGCAGATCGAGCAACGCGCCGACGCCGGACCGCGCTGATTTAGTCTTTACCTTTTCCGTCGGCCCCGTCCGCGCTCGCTGGTTTCGCGGCGCTGTCTTTTTCCAAGGCGACGGCAAGGACTTCATCGACATTTTCGACCGGAACGAATTTCAGTTTTTGTTTCGCCTCTTCCGGAACGTCGACCAGATCCTTTTCGTTCAGCTTCGGAATGATCACAGTGGAAATGCCGGCGCGCATCGCGGCCAGACTTTTTTCTTTTAATCCGCCGATCGGCAAAACCAAACCGCGTAACGTGATTTCGCCCGTCATCGCGACGTCCGGTCGCACCGGCGTATTGGTGAAGAGAGAAGCCAGCGCAGTGAACATGGCGATGCCGGCGGATGGTCCATCTTTCGGCACCGCGCCGGCCGGAACGTGGACGTGAATGTCCATGTCGCGAAAGTCTTCCGGTTTCACGCCGATCTCACCATTGCGGCTGCGCACAAGACTGAGCGCGGCCTGGACCGATTCTTTCATCACTTCGCCGATGTGGCCGGTGAGCATGACGTTGCCCTTTCCCGGATAACGCGTCGCTTCAATGTGCAGCACTTCGCCGCCGGCTGGTGTGTAAGCGAGTCCGGTCACGACGCCGGGCTTGCTCGTTTTCAATCTCGTTTCGCGGACGTACTTGGCGGGTCCCAACATTTGCGCGACTAATTGCGGCGTGACCGTCACATGTTCCGTCTTGCCGCGGGCAACGCGCGACGCAATTCCACGGCAAATCGCTCCGATCTGGCGCTCGAGCTCACGCACGCCCGCTTCGTGAGTGTAATCGTTGATGATTTGCTGAAGCGCGTCGTCCTGCCAGTCGACCTGTTCGGGTTTCAATCCGTTTTCTTCCATCTGCCGCCGGACCAAATAGCGTTTCGCGATCTCAAGTTTTTCGCGCTCGGTGTAACCCGGCAGCGAGATCACTTCCATTCGGTCGCGCATTGGTTCGGGCACGCCGTCGATGTAATTCGCGGTCGCGATGAAGATGATCTGCGACAAATCGAACGGCACATCTAGGTAGCGATCGACAAAAGTATTGTTTTGCCGCGGATCGAGAACTTCGAGCAACGCGCTCGCCGGATCGCCCCGAAAGTCGGCGCCGATCTTGTCGATCTCGTCGAGCATGAAAACCGGATTGCGTGTCCCAACGCGCCGCAATTCCTGAATGATGCGTCCCGGCATCGAGCCGATGTAGGTTCGCCGATGTCCGCGAATTTCCGCTTCGTCCCGCATTCCGCCGAGACTGATCCGGACGAATTTGCGTCCAAGCGCGTCAGCGATCGATTGGCCGAGACTGGTTTTGCCCACGCCGGGCGGCCCGAGGAAACACAAGATCGGCCCGTGCCCGGTCGGATTCAGTTTGCGCACAGCCAGATATTCGATCAGCCGCTTTTTCACTTTCTCGAGGTCGTAATGGTCGCGATCGAGAATTTGCTGCGCTTGATCGAGATCAAGATTGTCCTGGCTCAATTTGTTCCAGGGCAAATCGGCGACGATCTCGATGTAACTGACAATAACGGAAAACTCCGGACTGGCCGGCGGAATGAAATCGAGCCGTTTCAATTCCCGCTCCGCCTGCTTCATCACCTCTTCCGGCGGGTTCGCTTCCTTTAACCGCGCGCGCAATTGTTCCACCTGCTCTTCGCT
>JBEEHZ010000129.1:0-7579 GCA_041167705.1 Verrucomicrobiota bacterium
TCAAGAAACGGATCGACGAAAGCATTCTGGATGATTGTCCGGGCGTAAGTCAGAACCGAAAGAACCTGCTCCTGCGAAGATTTGGTTCGGTCAATCGTTTGCGCAAAGCGAGCGTCGAGCAAATCGCGGCCACCGAAGGCATCGGATCAAAACTGGCTGAAGAAGTGCATCGCTTTTTGGAGCGGCATTGACGCAAGCGCCTGGCAAAGGAAGATGTCGATCTTGCCATGAAGTCTTCGCGCGTCGTTTTCATCGCCACTTTTTTGCCGGCGTTGGCTCTCGCGCAGAGCCTGCAGCCGACTGCTACGCCGAGTCCATCGGTGACAAGCGAGGAAGAAACGATCGTCCCGACATTTGAAACCCAGAAACTCGCGCGCACGTACATACTCGATATCCCGGCGCCGCGCGGGCAAATCACGGACCGCACCGGTCTGCCGCTTGCCCAAAACAAGCTCAGCTACAACCTGGCGGTCAGTTTTCCGACGCCGCTCGATTTTACGGATGCGAAAGCGGTTGGCTTTGCCCGGGAAAAGATCGACAAGGCGGCGAAATTAATCGGTCGCTCGATCAAGGTTTCGGACGAGGCGATCCTCCGTCATTATCACAACCGCGGAATCCTTCCGTTGGAGATCGCGCAAAATCTGAACAAATCGGAATACGAAGCAGTTAAAGATCGCGCGAAGGATTTTCTGGTCGCGCGTCCGATTTACGTGCGGATTTATCCGAATGGAAAAGCAGCCGGCCAAATCATCGGTTACACCGGAAAGACGGGCCGCAATCTGGACGGCATCATCGACAATCACGAAACCCTTTGGCCGGAAACAGAAGGTCGCGACGGGCTGGAGCAAACATTCAACGAGCTGCTCACCGGGAAACACGGCGAATACAAAATCACGTTCGACAAGGACGGCCACAAAACTTCCGACAAGCTGATCAAGTCGGCGGTGCCCGGAAACAACATCATCACCACCTTGGATTTGCGGCTGCAGCAGCTCGCCGAAAAAGCACTCGAGTCCAAAGCCAAACGCGGCGCCATCGTCATTGTCGACCCAACCGATGGCGACATTCTGGCAATGGCCTCGTGGCCGACCTACGATCCGAATCTTTTTGTTCCGTCCATCTCTGCGGAAAAATTCAAACAATTACAGGACGATCCCGATATCCCGCTTCTCGCGCGTGCTTTTCGCTCGGCTTATCCGCCTGGCTCCACCTTCAAGGTCGCAGTCGGAATTGCGGCGCTCGAGACCGCCGCGGTCCGTCCGGACGATCTTTATCAATGCGTCCCAGGGATCCAGATTGGCAACCTCACTTTTCACAATTGGAAAAAAGGCGATCAAGGCGCGCTCAATTTTGTGCAGGCGCTCACTCAGTCATGCGACACCTGGTTTTATCAGGTCGGCATTAAGACCGGCGCGGAACCGATCATAGAGTGGGCGCTCAAGCTCGGTTTTGGCGCTAAATGCGGGATTCCATTGCGCGGCGAGGCTGAAGGACGCATTCCGAACGACGAATACATGAAAGCGACTCACGGCCGCAAACTGCTCAATGGCGACATTGCGAATCTGTCGATCGGTCAGGGCGATACACAGGTAACGCCGCTGCAAATGGCGCAAGCGATGGCGATTGTCGGGAACGGCGGCAGATTTTATCAAACGCGACTCGTGCGTCAGGTCCAGTCGGTCGATCACGAAATCGTGACGGCTTACGAGCTACGCGAGAAACGTTCGCTCGGTGTCTCCGCCGCAACGATGCAAGAAGTTCGCACCGGGATGATCGACGTCGTTAACGGTTCCAATGGCACCGGCCACGAAGCGCAGTTGGACGGCGTCGAAGTTGCAGGAAAGACTGGGACGGCGCAGTGGGGCCCGAAAAACAAAGAGCGCACCGCCGCCTGGTTCTCAGGATTTTTGCCGGCCGATCAACCGCGATTCGCTTTCGCCGCGCTTTATGAAGGCGACGTCGGCAGCAAAGTTCACGGCGGCACAACCGCGGCCCCGATGATAGCCGACATCTTCCAGGAAATTTACAAAGGTTCGGCTACGAATAAGCGCGGCACGCGCGAATCAACTCAACAAGTTCGCCGCGCCCAGCCGGTTGAAGAAGACGTGTCGGACTAAGCCGCGGCCGTTTCTTTCGGTAGCTCCATCGTTCCTTTGAATTTCGGCGGGTCTTCTTCGACGCCGAAGTTTTTGGAATGGAGATTGTCGATCTTGGCCAGATCGTCTGAAGTCAGCGGCGGGCATTCGGGAGCTTTCGCGAATTCGACCAACTGTTCTTCGTTGTAAATATTCGGCAGCGTCGAAGCCACGCGATCGTCGGCTAGTAACCAAAGCAACGCGCCTTGACCGAGCGTGCGTTCGGAACTTTCAAGGAATCGGAGCTTGTCGATCTTCTTGATTCCATTGAGCAGCCAGCTCCGCGGACGATGACTGCGATGATCGGTCGGCGGAAAAACTGTGTCGGCGGTGTATTTGCCTTCGAGCATTCCGGATGAGTGCGTCACGCGAATCAGAAACATCGTGTCCTTGCCAGCTTCGGTTGCGGCGTCGTGCAGCGCGTGCCCGGGATGTTGTTCGAGCATGTTGTAGATGTGCTGGACACTGGTGATGTCGCGTTCGCGAATGCAATTCATCCCTTCATACAGCCAGCCGATCGCCGGCCCGAGCGCGACGCCGTAATAACGAACTTTTCCCGACGATTTTAATTTCTCGAGCGTTTTCCAGAGCGCGTCTTCATAAACCTGTTCCATCCGAATGTTGTGAAGCTGGAGAAGATCGACATGATCGGTCTTCAACCGTTTCAACGCCGCATCCGTCGCTCGCTCGATCGCTTCCGGCGAAAAATCCTGCGGAATTTCGCGCTGACCGCGACCGCGTGCTTCGCCGTGATGGACGAAATCGTATCCGACCTTGGTCGCGATTGTGATTTCGTCGCGTTGTTTCGGGAATGCCTTTGCAATCAGTTCTTCGCTCAATCCGTTGCCGTACGTGTCGGCCGCGTCGAAGAGCGTAATGCCGAGATCGAAGGCCTTGTGCATGAGCGCGATCGCTTCGCCTTCGGTGAAATTTCCCCACCAGCCGGTGGAAATCGTCCAGAGACCGAAACCGACTTCGCTCACCTTCAGATCGGTATTTTTGTAAGTGCGGAACTTCATCGGGATTGAAGTTTAACGAATTCAAGGGAAAACGTCCAACGCCGAACGCTCAACACCCAATCGCGGAAATGCAGAGGCTTTAAATTCGAGATTGGACGTT
Organism: Verrucomicrobiota bacterium; assembly: GCA_041167705.1. Classification (GTDB taxonomy): domain Bacteria; phylum Verrucomicrobiota; class Verrucomicrobiia; order Chthoniobacterales; family UBA10450; genus AV40. Next base: position 3,255 of record JBEEHZ010000129.1, read on the forward strand.
GGGCGTCGGACGTTCGACGCTTTATTAAGCTGATGACGTCGAAACAAGACTGCGCGCTGCTAATCGTCGGTCATGGCTCGACGGTGAATCCGGATTCGAGCGCGCCGACGCTGGCGCATGCTGCACAGATCCGAAGACGAAACATTTTTGGTGATGTGGCCTGCGCGTTTTGGAAAGAAGAGCCGAGTTTGCGCGACGCGATCTTTCTCTTTGATCCGGACGCATTCAAAAATGTCTACGTCGTTCCGAATTTCATCAGCGAAGGTTACTTCACGCAAACGGTAATTCCGCGCGAGCTCGAATTGAATGGCAGGGTTACGAAACGCGCCAGTGGGCAAACCTGGAACTACGGCGAGCCGGTCGGAAATCATCCACTCATGACGGAGTTGCTCGTGGAACGGGCGCGAGACATTGCCCCGGGCATTTCGGAAAACGAAACAAGTCTCCTCATCGTCGCGCACGGGACGGACTTGAACGAGAACAGCGCGGTCGCGGCGAAACGCGAAGCGGGAAAAATTCGCGCGCTTGGGCGATACGCGAACGTGCTCAACGTCTATATGGAGGAATTCCCCCTTGTTTCCGATTGGAAAGTGCTGACGAGCACGCCAAACGTGGTCGTCGTCCCGTTTTTTATTTCCGACGGCCTCCACAGTTACGAAGACATACCGGTGTTGCTCGGAATCGCCGAAGAAAGATCGATATCTGGTCCGCCACCAACCGGCGACGAAGTCTTCCGTCGCGCCCCGTACAAGATCGACAATCGTTCGCTCTTTTATGCCAGCTCGATAGGGACCGATTCGCGAGTGGCCGATATTATCGTCGAGCAGGCGACCGAAGCGGCTCGGGCAACCGATTCAGTGAATTGACTCAAGAAAAGTTGCGCGTGCGCCCGGCCTCGCAATCTTTCCTGACTGCAACGTGACGTTGCATCCATTTATGCGCGCCGATACCCTGAAAAAACTCCAAGACATTGGCGGCTTTGTTCTCGCGAGCGGGTGCACAAAGAAGAGCCTGAAACAGGTCGTGGAAATGATTCGGGCGGCGCGCGATTATCGGTTTATCGCGATTTACAAGATCGTGAGCGACGAATTCGTGATCCTGGCCGGCACCGGGAAAGAGCCGCCGGCCTATCCGCGTTTCCCCATTACCCAGGGTTTATGCGGCGCTGCGCTGGAATCGGGAAAACCGATCGTAGTCGGCGACGTTCAGAAAGATAAGCGCTACCTGCCGACGTTTCACACGACGCGGTCGGAGATTATCGTTCCAATGAGAAACGAGCACCGGCATGTCGTCGGGATGCTCGACGCCGAAAGCGACAAAGCGAACGCATTCGCTGATGAGGATAAGCAATTTCTCGAGCGCGCGGCGGGCTTAATTGCGCATTGTCTGGCCTGACCGGCGCAATGCCACTTGAAGAAGCGCTCGCCTCAGTTCTAAACGACCACACTAGATTCGGTCAGCTTTTCATTCAGCGAACAAGCTCAGGCGGTTTCGTTCTTTGTCACCGCGACGACGAAAAAGCCCGTGATTTGGAAATTCTTCGAAAACCGGACGACGCACTCGGCATCGCGCGATATGACGACGCCGGAAATTATCGCCCGCTGAAAACCGTGCCGAATCTGTGCCATGGCTGGCGGCTCGAACTTGTCGATCTTGGAGAACTGCGTCGCGCGCTGGATTATTTTTATCCCGGCCGACTGGCAATGCTCGCGGCGTGGAAGGAAAATCACCTAAGCACGACGTCTTTGCGCGAAACGTTGGATCGACAATCAGGGATGTATCGGGTCGCTGCGAAAATTTCGGACGAACAGGTCGATGATGTCGTTGGAGATTTTTGTAAATCGGACGGTGGCTGCTTGCGAACAATTTTGTGGAAGCGGAGTACGGGCGGCAAGATTCCATCGACAAAATTACCGCCGGAGAAATTTGATCCGGAGCAGGATCAAACTGGCCTTGGCCAAGGCGCAGTTCCGCTGCTGTGTCAGGAAGCGTGCAATCTGCTTGTGGCCGAGTGCCGCAAGGCGGTCAAAGGCGAGATCGACAAATGATCATTCGCGCGCGAGTCGTCGTCACGATGGACGGACCGCCAATCGAAAACGGCGCGGTCGTACTTTCGGACGATCGAATTACCGAGGTTGGAAAATTTCCTGAGATCTCGAAACGATATTCGGGTGAAGAAGTTGTCGACCTTGGTGAGCAGGCGCTGTTGCCGGGATTGATCAACGCGCACTGTCATCTCGATTACACCTGCTTACGTGGCAAAATCCCTCGGCAGGAATCGTTTACCGACTGGATCCGCGCGATCAACGTCGAGAAAGCGAAACTTTCGCCGGAGGATTACGTCGCATCGATTAACGAAGGATTTGCCGAAGTAAACCGATTCGGGACGACCACGATCGCGAACCTGACTGCGTTTCCAGAATTGGTTTCGCACATTCAGCCGCCGATTCGGACCTGGTGGTTCGCGGAATTGATTGATGTGCGCGATCCGAGTCGCGCGAACGAGATTGTCGATCTTGCGGTCGAGAAACTAAAAGCGACGGAGCACTGGGGACTGGCGCCGCACACGCCGTTTACGGCATCTGCGAATTTGTATCGGCGTTGTGAAGAAAACGCGCGAAGCGAAGATGTTCTGTTGACGACACATCTGGCGGAGTCGCGCGAGGAGATGTCGATGTTTCGGGATGCGAGCGGGCCGCTCTATGAATTCTTGAAAGAGATTGGGCGAGATATGGGCGATTGCGGCGGCGAAACACCATTGGAACAATTTGTCGGATGCCTCGGAGATGCGTCCCTACCAAATTGGATCGTCGTGCATTTGAATGAATTCGTGCAAAACGATTTTGATCTGCTGAAAGGATGGACAACAAAGTTCTCGATTGTTCATTGTCCGCGCAGTCACGAATATTTCGGACATTCGCCCTTTCAGTTTGAACGATTGCGGGAGCTTGGATTCAACATCTGTCTCGGTACCGACAGTCTGGCGAGCAATGACGACTTGAGTTTGTTCGCGGAAATGCGGGCATTTCAAAAAGAGTTTCCGGATGTTTCATCGGAAGAAATCTTGAAGATGGTGACGGTCTATGGCGCACGCGCGTTACGGCAACATAGTGCGCTCGGAAAGGTACGATCTGGGTTTGTCGCCGATCTCGTTGCTCTGCCATGCGCAAAATCGACATCCGTGGTTGATGAGGTCCTCGCATTCGACCGGGAGGCGATCTGGTCGATGATTGGCGGTCGGGTCCAGAATTCGGCCTAACCAAGCAAATTCTCAAAATCGCTTTCTTTTTCTCAAAACTGAAATATTCTCCGCGCTGAGATTTACCATGGCTAAAATCGTAATTATCGATGACGAACCCGCGATGGTGGAAGTTATCGTCACTCTCTGTCGGGAAAAGGGGCATCAGGTTTTCCCGTTCAATTCCGCGCCGAAAGCGGTCGAGCAGTTGGATAGTATCGCGCCGCAGGTCGTGATCGCCGACATCAAAATGGAGACGATGACGGGATTCGATGTCCTCCGGCACGTGCGCGAGCATCATCGGCAAACGGCGGTGATCTTGATTACCGCTTACGGAACGGTCGAGACCGCGGTCGAAGCGATGAAGATGGGCGCGTACGATTACGTGACCAAGCCGTTTAAGATCGACGAGCTGCAGCTAACGGTGCAGCGGGCGCTCGATTACCAGGCGGCGCTGCGCGAGAACGTTTATCTGCGCAAAGAGCTGAAGAACCGCTACAAATTCGAAAACATCATCGGCACGAGCGGGAAGATGCAGAGCGTTTACAACTTAATCAGCAAAGTCGCCGACACCGACAGCACTGTGCTGATCATGGGCGAAAGCGGGACGGGCAAGGAATTGGTTGCGCGCGGTCTTCATTTCAATAGCAATCGGCAGCACCATCCGTTTGTCGCGATCAATTGCAGCGCGTTGCCGGAAAATTTGCTCGAGTCGGAACTGTTCGGTCACAAGAAAGGGTCTTTCACTGGAGCGGTGGTGGATAAGCGCGGTCTGTTTGAAGAAGCGAATCTGGGAACAATCTTTCTCGACGAAGTGAATTCAATGGCGCCGGCGTTGCAGACGAAACTCCTGCGCGTTTTGCAGGAGCGTGAAGTCCGGCGCGTCGGCGACAACAAGAGTTCACCCGTAAACGTGCGCGTAGTCGGCGCGACGAATGAGGCGCTGCAGCCCAAGCTCAAAGACGGGACATTTCGAGAGGATTTGTATTACCGCCTGGCGGTTATTCCAATTGAGCTGCCGGCATTACGCGAGCGGTTAGAAGACGTGCCGCTGCTGGTGAATCATTTTCTGCAAAAGCAAGCGAGC
>JBEEHZ010000130.1:0-3078 GCA_041167705.1 Verrucomicrobiota bacterium
TTTGAAAAACGTGACTCTCATCGTCACGGCAATTTTCGCGCTCGGGACATTAGCAATTCAGCCGCTGGCAGCACAGACATCCAGCGAATCGGAACGACTTGGGAAACTCGAACGGGCGGTAGAGCAATTACAGAAACGCAACGCCGAGCTGGAGCAGGAAGTCCGCAGTTTGAAGAAACAGACGGTCTTGGCGCCCGAGTATGATGCTAACGGGAACAAGAAGCCGAAAGTTGTTTCCGACGGGAAAACGCTTTTGGAAAGACCGGTGGACGTCGAAGAAAAAAAACCGGTCTACGTCATGCCGGGCGGGCCGGAGTATAAGCTGACGCTGGGCGGATACATCCAGATGAATTTCGAGGATGGCGCTGTTTCGGCCTTCGAGGGCCGCCTCCCCGACGGGCCTAATCAGGTTAAGGACCGCTTTCGTTTGCGCCGCACGCGTATCAATTTAGTCGGCGACTTTGCCGAGAACTTCGACTTCAAAGTCGAAGGGGACTTCGAACAAGGCGACGGCCTGTCGTCGGGCCGTAGCGGATTTTCCGCGACCGACATTTTTGTTAACTGGCACCAATTTCCCGAAGCAAACGTCAAAGTGGGCCAGTGGAAAGCACCTTTTGGCCTGGAGCAGATCACGCCCGATACCAAGATCTTGACCATCGAGCGCAGTCTTCCCACTGGCGCGCTTACGCCGGAGCGACAAATCGGCGTCCAAATCTGGGGCAAGCCTCTGACCAACCTGTGGCCAGACGAGAAAGAGCTCCTCACTTACTACGCGGGCATCTTCAACGGCAATGGCCGTAACACCATCACTAACGATAACAACAACTTCATGTATGTCGGGCGGCTGGAGCTTCTGCCGTGGCAGGGTAAACTGCTCGACCAGGATGCCAGCTTGAAACTCGGTGGCGATATCCTCAACAGCCGCGACGACGCCGGCACGAACATTTCACAAGCACTCAACCTCAAGGTAAACGCCGACGGTTCATTGACGCCGTTTGTCCTCCCGTCGGCCGACGAACGCACCGCCTGGAGTCTGGACGCCTGGTTGAACATCGGCCCCTTTGATCTGATCGCGGAATATTTTTCAGAGGATGTCGATGGCCGCACCGTCGCCGGTGTCGCGCCCACTTTCGCCGATTTCGATCCGAGCGGATGGTACGTGCAGGGCAGCTATTTCATCATCCCGAAAAAACTGCAAGTGGTCGTCAAATGGGAAGAACTGAGCCCGGACCAAGTTGCTAACGATGGTATTCGCTCCATCACCGGTGGCCTGAACTACTACATCCACGGCGATGCAATCAAGCTGATGGCAAACTACGTGCACACCTGGTCTGATTTCCGCGCCGCGCATCCTCAGTTTGGCGATGACGAGTTCGATGAAGTCCTCCTGCGCCTGCAGGTGATGTTCTAAGGGTAAAGTTTGCGGCGGCAGAAATAATCTGCTCGGTCCCCGCTCGCTGAAGCAGGCGGCCCGCACGATCACGCTTCGTGCTCGCGAGTTAACGCAATTGTCACGTCGCCGCCATCTGACCGTAACAATCGCTTTCTAGTTTCGTCGTCGTCGCGGGGAGAGCGGACGCGAAACAGCGCTCAACTCGCGATCCAACCCCGCGGCAGATGCCGCAATTAAAAGGAGAGAAAATGTTGACCAAAAAATTCGTTCTTATTGCGGTAATTCTAAGTTTCCTCGTTCCCTCGATGTCGATGTTGCGCGCCCAAGAGGCCGGCGCGTTGCTCGATTTGCTGGTTAAGAAAAAATTGATTACCGAGCAGGAAGCCAAACAAGTCCGGGCCGAGCTGAAGAAGCAGACACCAGCGCCGCCGGCTGAAGGACCGACGAAGCTCCAGAAAACGTACGATGGCAAAACGTATGTCGAAAAAGAGGTCCCGGTGGAGAAAACGGCGGCCGACAAATGGAAATTATCGACGCCGATCAGCGAAATAGAACTTTATGGCGACGTCCGGCTGCGTTACGCGTACCAGGGCGGACAGGCTGACGACAATTCACCGATCGGCGCCAAGGCCAACGGCGTAGCCGGTCATGATGATTGGCAGGAACGAGAACGGGAACGCTACCGAATCCGGCTGGGCTTGAGGGGAACACTGCTGGACGATTGGTTCTTTGGAATTCGGTTGGAAACCGGCACCAGTTCGCGATCGACTAACGTAACGTTCGCCGATGAATCATCCGGTGGACCATTCTCGAAAGGCAGCGATAGCATCAACGTGGGTCAAGCTTATCTCGGCTACAAAGGTTTCAAAGATATTACGTTAACTGGCGGTCGCATGCCAAATCCGCTCGTTAACACGCCAATGGTTTGGGATCCCGACATCAATCCGGAAGGTCTCGCCGAACAATGGAAACATACCTTCAGCTTTGGGAGCACGGGTGGCGAAGCGCCGGAGTCTTACAGCAAGGACGGTAACAAAAACGTCGCTCCGGTGGCGGTAAAATCCGAGCCCTTGGTCAAGCTCGATATCTTCGTCAACCTGGCTCAATTCATTTATGACGATTCGAATCCGGAAAATCCGCTTGGCCCACGCGCGACGACGACTGCGAACGGCGGCCATCAGTTAGTTCCCAACACAGATGCATTCCTGATGGCATGGCAGGCCGGAGCCAGAGTTACCTTTCCGAAAGGCATTTTCTTTCAGGTCGCCCCAACCCTCTACAATTATACCGGCAACGGTGACAGCTTTAACGCTCACTACCAGGGCGGTGATCCAAATCTGACGAACGCGGCGTCATTGGCCCAGAACCAGACTGGCATCAACAGTCTCCTCGTCTTTGACATGCCGATGGAGCTCGGCTGGAAGATTGGCGAGTTGCCGATGCACATTTTCGGCGATTTTGCCGCGAATCTGGAAGCGGACGAACGCGCGAAAGCTGCCGGACATCCCGGGTTCGGCGATCAGCGTTATGCGTTTCAAGCTGGCGCGGGTGTTGGGCAGTTAAAGAAAAAGCACGATTGGCAAATCGATGCTTACTACCAACTTTCCGAGCAGTACTCGCTCGATCCCAACCTTGTCGACGACGATATTTTCGACGGTCGCCAGAACATGAAAGGCGTCGTGGTT
>JBEEHZ010000131.1:0-3233 GCA_041167705.1 Verrucomicrobiota bacterium
TCCGGACTACAAGCTCAGCACGATTGAAGTGCAGACCGACGGCACGTTGCAGCGCGAGCAGATTCTGAGCGTGGCCGATTTGCACGAAGGCGAAAACATTTTTCGGGTGCACCTGGCGCGCGTGCACGAGCGATTGCAGGAATTGCCGCAGGTGGACGAAGTCGAGGTTGTCCGCAAGCTTCCTGCCGAAATCGACATCCGAATTATCGAACGCAAGCCGATTGCCTGGATCACGAGCGAGAAACAGATCGCCGATCCTTTTGCGTCCGACGCTGCTTTTCTGGTGGACGCGCGCGGTGTTTTGATGAAAGAGAAGAAATTGTTGCCGGAATATTTGGGACTACCGTTGATTCTGGGCTGCGCGAGCGAATCGCTCGAAGCCGGCAAGACAGTCCAAGCGCCCGAAGCCAAATCGGCGCTCGAGTTGTTGCGCCTGAGCACGCGCAGCTTCATGCAAACGCGTTTCCAAATTCGCGAGATCGATATTTCAAAAGGCTATTGTCTGATTGTGACCGATAAAAATCACAGCCGGGTCACGTTTGGTTTCGATAATCTCGACACCCAGCTGCAGAGGCTGGAGCAGTTCCTGATTTATTCGGACGACGCTCATCGCGAGCTGGCAACCGTCAATCTGCTCGTGCAGCGAAACATTCCGGTCACGTTCGGGAAGCCAGCCGCGGAAGTGATCAACGAAACAATTAAGCCGGAAGAATCGCCCAGAGTAATGAAGGCAATTCCGGTGCATTCCGCACCGAAACCATCGGCTACTCCTTCAACCGCGAAATCGCATCCGGGTCCCTCACCAACCACTGCGCCCATAAAACGCGCACTTCCATTACAACCATTCAAGAAGAACTAAACAAGATGGCCAGCGGGGATTTGATCGTAGGTTTGGAAATTGGGACGTCGAAAATTTGCGTCGTCGTGGGTGAAACGCGTCCGGATGGGACGTTAAAAATTCTCGGGGTTGGTCAAGCGCCGTCGCGCGGGGTGCGCAAGGGCGAGATTGTCGATTTTGAAACCGCGATGAAGTGCGTCCACGAAGCGGTGGTCGACGCCGAACAAAAAAGCGACGTGATGATTCGGAGCGTTTATGTCGGGATCGCCGGCGGACACATCCAAAGTTTCAACAACCGCGGCTGCGTGATTTTGCCGGAAGACCGCGACGAGATCGATGACCAGGACGTTGAAGACGTAAAAATCAACGCGCGCGAAGTCAGCATTCCGGCACAGAACGCGTTCCTCCATTCCATCATTCAGCATTATCACGTCGACGGCCAGGATGGCGTCCTCAATCCCGTCGGCATGCTCGGCGAAAAACTGGAAGCTGATTTCCACATCATCCATGGCGTCCGGACGCGGATCCAAAACACGATTCGCTGCGTGAAGGAATTGCCGCTCGAAGTTGAAGACGTGGTCTTCAGCGCGCTTGCTTCGGCGCAAGTGGTCCTGACGCAGCACCAAAAGAATCTCGGCGCGCTCGTGGTCGATATCGGTGGTGGCACCACCGATTACATTCTTTATGTCGATGGCGCAGTGAAACAAAGCGGCGTGCTCGCAATCGGCGGGGACCACATTACCAACGACATTTCGATGGGTTTGCGCATCCCAATGGCGCGTGCCGAAAAAATAAAGACGGAAGAGGGCAGCTGCGTTCTCGGCAACTGCCTGCCGGGCGAAACAATTCTGATGAAAGACGATTCCGGTTTCGCCGGCAAAGAGATCGAGCGCGAAACCTTGAACACGATTATTCATTTGCGCTTGCGCGAAACTTTTGAACTGCTCAAGCGAACCGTCGAGGAGGAGCCGTTCATTAATTATGCCGGCGCGGGAATCTTTATTACCGGCGGGTGCAGCCTGCTAAACGGGATCGACCATTTGGCCGGCGAGATTTTTGAAATGCCGGCGCACGTGACTCACGCCCAAACACTCTCCGGCCTGACATCCGCAGTCGAGAACCCGCAATTTTCAACCGCAATCGGTTTACTCAAATATGCCCAAGCCGTGCAAGTGGACCGTCCGCGGCGCGGCATCACTCGACTTTTCGGAAGGTTTTTCAGCGGAATGCGATGAGTTGTGTCATGTCGAGCGAAGTCGAGACATCTGTGACTATTTCAGAAATATCTAGAGATTCCTCGACTCCGCTCGGAATGACAGGCCGCGAAATGCGATGACAACAGAAAGATCGACATGATCCAGCTCAGTAAAAATTACAGTTTGCCGGAAAGGCAAGAGGAACCAATTCCCATCAAAGTCGTCGGCGTCGGAAGCGCGGGATCGAACGCGCTCGATCGCGTCTTGCTCGATGGCATGGACAAAGGCGATCTCATTGCCATCAATACCGATGTCCAGTCGCTCGCGAGCTCGGTGGCGGCGCGCAAAATCCAGCTTGGTCGCACATGCACCCATGGGCTTGGCACCGGCGGCGATCCGGAGCTCGGATATCAAGCCGCGATTGAATCCGCAGACGAAATTCGCCAAGCAATCGCCGGCGCGCGGATGGTTTTCATTTGTGCGGGACTCGGTGGCGGCACCGGTTCGGGCGCAGCGCCGATTGTTGCGCAGCTCGCGCGCGAAGCCGGCTCACTCGTGATTGCTTTTGCCACTCTCCCTTTCTCATTCGAAGGCAAGCGCCGCGCGGCACAGGCCCAGGACGCGCTTTCACGCCTAAACGAAATTGCAAACGCGGTGATCTGTTTTGAGAACGATCGGATGGGCGACATGGTCGCGCCCAAAGCCGGAATTCATCAGGCTTTCGGCGTCGCTGACATGACGATCAGCCAAAGCGTCCGCTCGATCGTCAATTTGATTCAACGACCCGGCCTTATTCGGATCGGCTTCGATGATTTGTTCGCGGCGTTGCGCAGTCAAAACGGCCGCTGCCTGTTTGGTTTCGGAGAATCCGATTCCGACAATCGCGCGCACGACGCGCTCACCCAGGCGCTAAAAAATCCATTGATGGACAAAGGCAGAATGCTTTCCGAAGCGGCGCACGTTCTCGTCCAAGTTGCCGGCGGACCGGGCATGACTTTGTCGGAAGTCGAAATCCTGATGCGCGAACTTGGCCGCCATGTGCGCGACCACACCCAGATTGTTTTTGGCACGGCGGTGGACGGGAAAATGGGAAATCGACTGAGCGTCACGATCATCAGCTCGCTCGCGTCGGAAGATTCGATCGCTACGGAAGCTGCGCCTGCACCGCCGGAACCATTTCTTGCCCCGCCCCCCGCGGT
>JBEEHZ010000132.1:0-3582 GCA_041167705.1 Verrucomicrobiota bacterium
AGCCCGATTTCAAAAAGACGGGGCGGCTTGGCTGCAGTGCGTGTTACGCAACTTTCACCGAAGCGTTGACCGCGTTATTGAAAGCAATGCACAAAGGCACCGCGCATGTCGGCAAGGTGCCGCAACGCGCGCATCGCGCGGGAGAGCTAAGCGACAAGATGCGCGATCTGAACGAGAGCCTGCAAAAAGCAGTGGCGGAAGAAAATTACGAATCGGCTGCGTCTTTGCGCGACCAAATTAAACAACTCGAAGGCGAACTGGCGGGATAGCGCTGTGAAATTTACGAATGTCATGTCGAACGCCGGAGAATGGCTCCGTGGCGAGGGACCGCATCATCAAATCTTGGTCAGCAGACGTGTCAGGCTCGCGCGCAATTTGCGTAATCGCGCTTTTCCCGGTTGGGCGAAGAAAGCCGAGCGCACTGCGATTCTGGAACTGATCAAGCCGCACGTGGAAACACTTCCGGAAATGCAGGACTCATTTTCAGAATTGCTGCAGGACCTTTCCGCGTTGGAGAAACAGGTATTGGTCGAGCGGCATCTGATCAGCCGCGAGCATGCGGCCAAGAGCGCGGGCAGCGCCGTGATCATGAATCGCCGGCAAACGCTCAGCATCATGATCAACGAGGAAGATCATCTCCGGATGCAATCGATGCGCTCGGGTTTGCAATTGAAACAAGCTTTCAAACTTCTCGATAAGATCGACAGTGCGCTGGAGAACGAGCTCGAGTTCGCTTACGATCAGCGCCTTGGTTATCTGACCGCCTGCCCGACGAATGTCGGAACTGGCATGCGCGCGTCCGCGATGCTCCATTTGCCAGGTCTGGTTCTGAGCGAGCTGATCAATCAAGTCGTTCAAGCGGTGAGCAAGATCGGTCTCGCCGTGCGCGGCCTTTATGGCGAAGGCACCGAAGCGATGGGAAATCTCTTCCAGATCTCCAACCAGACCACGCTCGGCGAAAAAGAAGACGAGATCATCGCCCGGCTTACCAAGGTGATCGAGACGATCATTGATAAGGAACACGACGCGCGGCAGGTCTTGATTCAAAAAAAATCGAACACGCTCTGGGACCAGATCGGACGTGCGTATGGCGTTTTGACTTACGCGCACGCCATGAGCTCGAAAGAGGCCCTCAACTTGTTGTCTATTATCAAGCTCGGGATCGACCTCAATGTCTTCCCGGAAGAGAAACGGCTGCCGATCGATGAATTGTTCATGGACACGCAGCCGGCGCACCTCCAAAACAGCTCGCAGCAAAAACTCAACGCTGAGGAGCGCGACCATCTCCGCGCCCAGATTATCCGGGCGCGTTTGAAAGTGCTCCCTAAACCTGATATCAGTAAGCTGGCGAAGGACTCCGGCAACGGCTCGAGTCCGGCGTCATCAGACCAATGAACAATTTTACTCCTCGCGCCCAACAGGTCTTGCAGCTCGCTCGCAAAGAAGCCGACCGCTTCAATCACAATTACGTCGGCACCGAGCATCTTTTGCTTGGATTGATCAAGCTTGGCCAGGGTGTCGCGGTCAACGTTCTCCAAAAAATGGGACTCGATCTCGAGACCGTTAGGATGGAAGTCGAGAAACAAGTCGGCTCCGGTCCGGAAACAAAAATCGTCGGCAACATTCCTTACACGCCGCGGGTGAAAAAAGTTTTGGCGCTCGCCGGCAAGGAAGCGAAGGCGCTCAATCATTCCTACGTCGGCACCGAACACATTTTGCTCGGTCTGCTCCGCGAAGGCGAAGGCGTCGCCGCGCGCGTTCTCAAGAGCTTGGAGATCGACATCGAACGCACACGCAACGAAATTTTGAAAGAGTTGGATCCAAACTTCACGCCATCCGAGGCGGAGGAAGGCGAGCCGACTTCAAAGAAAGATGTCAAAACTCCCGCGCTGCGTGCGTTCGGCCGCGATCTGACCGAGCTGGCCAAGAAAGGCGAGCTTGATCCGGTTATTGGACGTCACAACGAAATCGAGCGTGTGATTCAAGTGCTTTGCCGGCGCACGAAAAATAATCCCGTGCTGATCGGTGAGGCTGGCGTCGGCAAAACCGCGATCGCGGAAGGTCTGGCCCAGGAAATTGCCAGTGGCAATGTGCCCGAGCTCTTGCACGACAAGCGAGTCGTGACGCTCGATCTCGCATTGATGGTCGCCGGCACAAAGTATCGCGGTCAATTCGAAGAGCGGATCAAAGCGGTGATGGATGAGATCCGTCGCTCCAAGAATGTAATTCTCTTTATCGACGAGCTGCACACGATCGTCGGCGCCGGTTCGGCCGAGGGCGCGATGGATGCGTCGAACATCATCAAACCCGCGCTCAGTCGCGGCGAATTGCAATGTGTCGGCGCGACCACGATGAACGAGTATCGCAAGTACATCGAGAAGGACGCTGCGCTCGAGCGTCGGTTCCAAACCGTGAAAGTCGATGCCCCGACCGTTGAAGAAGCGATTGAGATTTTGAAAGGACTCCGTCCGAAGTACGAAGCCCATCACAAAGCCAAATTGACCGACGAAGCGCTCGAGACCGCCGTGAAATTTTCCGAGCGCTATATCACCGGCCGTTTTCTGCCGGACAAAGCGATCGACGTCATGGATGAGGCCGGGGCCCGCGCCCGAATCAACTCGATGACGCGGCCGCCGGACGTGAAGGAAATCGAGAAGGACATCGAACAAATTCGCCTGCAAAAAGAGGCAGCAATCAAGGCGCAGGATTTCGAAAAGGCCGCTGCGCTTCGCGACAAGGAAAAGCAGACCAAGGAAAAACTCGATTCCATTTTGCAGAAATGGCGTCAGGAACGCGAAGAAAAGGAAGTGCTCGTCACCGCCGACGACATGATGTACATCATTTCGAAAGTGACCGGCGTTCCGCTCCAACGGATGGAGCAGGCCGAGACCGAGAAGCTCCTCAAAATGGAAGAGGAGTTGAAAGGCAAAGTAATTGGTCAGGATGAAGCCGTCACTGCGGTCTCAAAAGCGCTCCGCCGCAGCCGGGCCGACCTGAAAGATCCGCGGCGTCCGATTGGCTCATTCATTTTTCTCGGACCGACCGGTGTCGGCAAAACGTTCCTCGCCCAGAAGCTCGCCGAATTCATGTTTGGCGACCGCGATGCACTGATTCAGATCGACATGTCGGAGTACATGGAAAAATTCACCGCCTCGCGTTTGATCGGTTCGCCTCCAGGCTACGTGGGCTATGAGGAAGGCGGCCAGCTTTCCGAAGCGGTCCGACGCCGGCCGTATTCGGTTGTGCTCTTCGATGAAATCGAAAAAGCGCATCCGGACGTGATGCACTTGCTCCTGCAGATTCTCGAAGAGGGCAAGATCACGGACTCGTTAGGCCGCAAGATCGATTTCCGGAACACGATCATTATCATGACGTCGAACGTCGGCGCCGAGCTGCTTAAAAAGCAGACGACCATGGGTTTCGGCGCGCCTCGCGAAGGTCACGATTACGATTCGATGCGGGATATGATTTTGTACGAGACCTAGAGCGTCTTTAAGCCGGAGTTTCTCTATCGTCTCGACGAGATCACCGTCTTCCACTCGCTTGAGAAGTCGCATCTTCTGAAGATTGTCGATCTTGAAG
>JBEEHZ010000133.1:0-4359 GCA_041167705.1 Verrucomicrobiota bacterium
CCACCACCAAAGTTGCAACGACCAGGAGCACAATGATTCGTCGCGAATGAGTTATTTGCATGATCAATCAGATGGGTTTTAGAGTAAAACAAATCTCCGATTTCGAAAGCGAGCACTTTCGAAGCTAAGCAGTGCGGCCGCAGCAGTTCTTGTACTTCTTACCGCTGCCGCACGGACAGGGGTCGTTTCTCCCGACTTTTGGCAGCGAGCGGCGAACCGGCAGATCGATCGACACCTCGCCCGCACCATCGCCGTCCATTGCGACTCCGGCCATCGCGCCGACCGGCTGCGGTTGACGTGCGCGAGCAGGCGCGTTCGCCGTTGGCGCTTTCGGCGCGTCTTCGCGCAGCAAAAATTGGGGCAGACTCGCGAGGAAATTTTCAAAGGCCTGCAGGTTCGATGTGCTCCGGAAAAGATTGTGGAGCACTTCGTTCTTAATGTTCGCCATCAGCTCAACGAACATGTCGTAAGCCTCGGTTTTGTATTCAATCAACGGATCTTTTTGGGCGTAGCCCCGGAGATAAACGCCTTCCCGCAATGCGTCCATCGCATAAAGATGTTCCTGCCAGAGACGATCGATCGCGTTCAAGATGATGTAGCGCTCGAGACTTTTCACTGCGGTCGGCTCCTCGTGACTCGATTTGCGCTCGTAGGATTCCTTGATCTTGCCAATCAAAAATTGTGCATTTTCATCCGCGCTGCGCGTCTCGAATTGCGCTTTCTCTTTCGTTAGGCCAAGCGGAAAGGTTGTGTTCACCCAATGAATCAGGCCGCTGTAATTGGGTTCATCGCCCTCGAGATACTCTTTCAACTTCGCCGGCACGGCTTCATCGATCACTTCGTAAATAAGCGTTCGCGGATCTTCCGAATCGATGACTTCGTTCCGATATGTGTAAACGACTTCGCGCTGCATGTTCATCACGTCATCGAAATCGAGCGTGCGTTTGCGGATCAAGTAATTGCGTTGCTCGACCCGTTTTTGCGCGGTCTCGACCGATCTATTCAACCAGCGATGTTCCAGCTCTTGTCCTTCTTCGAGACCGAAGCGCTCCATGATTTTGGTCATCCGATCGGCCGCGCCGAAATTGCGCATGAGATCGTCCTCGAAGCTGACATAGAATCGTGATCCGCCCGGGTCACCCTGGCGCGCACAACGTCCGCGAAGTTGTCGATCTATCCGGCGCGCTTCGTGCCGTTCTGTTCCGAGAACAAACAATCCGCCATTCTCTGGCACCCCGGGACCGAGTTTAATGTCGGTGCCGCGCCCGGCCATGTTCGTCGAGATCGTCACTGTGCCTGGCTGGCCTGCGCGCATTACGATCTCGGCTTCCTGCATGTGAAACTTCGCATTCAACACGTTGTGCGGAATTTTTTCGCGCTTCAGCATTCGGCTGAGCAACTCGGAAGCTTCTACGCTCACCGTGCCGACCAGCACCGGCTGCTGCTTGGTGTGGTGGTCCCTGATTTCGTTGATGACCGCGTTGTATTTTTCGCGCCGCGTTTTGTAAATCCGGTCGTTGTGATCCTTGCGCGCCACCGGCCGATTGGTCGGAATAACGTTCACGTCCAACTTGTAAATGTCGTGAAACTCGGCCGCTTCGGTTTCCGCCGTGCCGGTCATGCCCGCCAGCTTTTGGTAAAGCCGGAAATAATTTTGGATGGTGATCGTGGCCAGCGTTTGCGTCTCGCGGTCGATCTGCACGCCCTCTTTCGCTTCGACGGCCTGATGCAGCCCATCACTCCAACGTCGACCCGGCATTTTCCGGCCGGTGAATTCATCGACAATGACGACTTTGTTCTCTTCGACGACGTATTGAACGTCTTTGTCGAACACACAGTAGGCGCGGAGCAAATTCGAAATGTTGTGGATCCGTTCCGCCTGCTCGTCGCAATGCTGTTGGCGCTCCGATTTCCTTTTATCTTTCTCTTCGTCTGACAGCGTCTCATCCAGATCGATCTCGGTGAATTCGCTGATTAGGTCCGGCAACACGAACGCGTTCGGATCGTCCGGGTTCAGAAACGCTCGCCCCTGTTCGGACAAATCCGATTCGTTCGATTTCTCGTCGATCGTGAAAAACAATTCTTCTTTGAGCAGAAACAATTCTTCCTTGCGCGTGTCGGTGTAGAACGAGAGCTCAGCTTTATCGATCGCGCGCCGCTTGTCCGTGTCTTCCATCATTCGCAGCAATTGTTTATTGCGCGGCTGGCCCAATTTCACTTTGAACATTAGACGTCCGCCCGTTTCAACATCGCCCTGCTCGAATTTCTCTGCTGCTTCGCTCGCCACGCGGTTGCACAGCATCGTTTGTTTACGCACCAATTGCTCGATCAGCGGCTTCCATTTGTCGTACTGATGCGTCGAGATCGTAGCCGGGCCGCTGATGATGAGCGGCGTGCGCGCTTCATCGATCAAGATCGAGTCCACTTCATCGACAATCGCGTAATGGTAACCGCGCTGGACTTGTTGTTCGCGCGTCGTGGCCATTCCGTTGTCGCGCAAGTAATCGAAACCGAACTCGCTGTTCGTCCCGTAAGTGATGTCGCAGGCGTACTGTTGGCGACGGACGTCCGGCTCCTGGTCGTGTTGAATGCAACCGACGGTCAATCCAAGGAAATTGTAGAGCGCACCCATCCATTCCGCGTCGCGTCGCGCCAAATAATCATTCACCGTTACCAGATGCGCGCCACGCCCGGTTAACGCGTTCAAATACAGCGGCAGTGTTGCGACCAGAGTCTTCCCTTCGCCCGTCGCCATTTCCGCGATCCGCCCGCGATGCAAAACCATTCCGCCGACCAATTGCACATCAAAGTGCACCATGTCCCACGTCATCGGCTGTTCGACGACACTGAAAGAGTGACGTCGCTCTTTCAGCCTGCGCGCGGCGTTCTTCACCGCTGCGAACGCTTCCGGCAAAATCTCATCGAGCCGGTTCGATTGCTCTTCCGGATCTGAGATTTTCGTCAGCTCATCCTTCCAGGCCGCCGTCTTCGCGCGCAACGCGTCGTCGGACAAACTCTTGAACTGCTCGTCGAATTCGTTGATCCGGCGCACCGTCGGCGCCAATCGCCTTAGCTCGCGCTGGTTTTTCGAACCGACTATCTTCTTTAAAATCCAACCAACCATTTCATTTCCAGTATCGACGAGATTCGGTCATTTGTCATTCTGCGGGGCACTCGCTAAGCTGAAATTATGAAGAAAATCATCTCCACTTCCGACGCGCCCGCCGCGCTCGGCCCCTACTCTCAGGCGGTCCGCGTTGGATCGACAATTTACTGTGCCGGGCAAATTCCTCTCGACCCGAAGTCCGGCCAGATCGTCGCCGGCGGCATCGAGGTCCAAACCCGCCGCGTTCTCGACAACATTACTGCTGTCTTGAAGGCCGAAGGACTGACTTTCGAGAACATCGCAAAGACAACGATTTTTCTGGTCGATCTCGCCGATTTCCAAACCGTAAATGAGATTTACGGCTCCTATTTCAAACAAGCGCCACCGGCGCGTTCGACCGTTCAGGTCGCCGCCCTGCCGAAAGGCGCGCGCGTTGAAATCGAAGCGATCGCGGTTGCCGGCAATGGAAGTTCGTCAACCGAAGTTGCCGCTGATACTTCCGGCTAGGTTTAACTGCAGGGGCGGTCTACGACCGTCGCTCAAATAAATGGAGGAAAAAATGCGACACTCATAGAGTGCCGCTACAGAAGAAAAGAGAATGAGCGAAGACTTGCTCGCACTGTTCCGAAACACCGGCGCACTTCTAGATGGCCATTTCGTGTTGCGCTCCGGATTGCACAGCCGGGAATATTTTCAATGCGCCATTCTCCTTCAACACACCGACATCGCTGAGCGCGTCTGCAAAATGCTCGCCGAGAAGTTGCGCAGTTTTGACTGCGATTCGGTCATCTCCCCCGCCCTCGGCGGGATTATCGTCGGACAGGAAGTAGGGCGTTCGTTGGGCAAACGCCACATCTTCACGGAAAAAGAGGACGGCAAATTGGTGCTGCGCCGCGGATTCAAGATCGATAACGGCGAAAAATTTGTCGTCGTAGAAGACGTCGTGACTCGCGGTGGTCGCGTTCAAGAGACGGTCGACATCGTCCGCGGGCACGGTGGAATCGTCACCGCGGTCGGCGTCATCGTCGATCGTAGCGGCAAAACCAAACCGGATTTCGGTTGTCCATTCGTTAGTTTGGTCGAAATGAACGTGGAAAATTTTGCTGCAGATAAATTGCCACCTGATCTCGCCAAAATCCCCGCCGTAAAACCCGGAAGCAAATGATCGATCAAAAATCGGGACCGCAATCCGCCGCCGCCGCGACGGTTCGAACGAAACCTCGCGGCTTCATCTCGGATTTCTGCCATTCATC
>JBEEHZ010000134.1:0-8513 GCA_041167705.1 Verrucomicrobiota bacterium
CATGATGACGCATCGCGTCAGCGAACGGGAACAAGGCGAGTTGCAGGGCGCCCTGCAAAGCATGCGCTCGATCACATTCATTATTGGCCCGTGGATGTTTCTGCGCGTCTTCAGCTGGTTTATCGATCCGAAGCACGGTCTGCATCTCCCGGGCGCGCCTTATTATCTGGCGGCGGCGTTGCTCCTCGCCGCCATGCTGATGTCAACGCGGATCAAACAAGATGCGCCGGCCGCGCCCGGATCGACATCAGTTCCTCCCCCACCCGATGTTGTGCCACCGGAAAGCATTCCTTCCGGGCCGATCGCGCCCATCGCCGGACCAAAAGATAGTATTTGAGCATTCGGCCTGTGTCGGCGATTGAAGCGATGTGAAAGCAGCCGCGCGGTGCCTGATCGTCGTGCTGACGATTTGTTCCTGGATCGCGATTTCCAATCATTGCTCGCTCCGCGCGCTGGCCACAAAAAACGATACGACTCAAAACGGTTGTCCGTTCCATTCCAAGCCGGCAAAGCCTCAACCGCAGTCCGCCGGAACCGAGTGCTGTAAAATTCTGCGCGCCGTCTCGACAACGCCGGCAAAGATCCTTGCACCATCCATTGTCGATCTTGTTCCTGTTGACCTTGCGTTCGCGACGCGTGCGGTTTTTGAGTCTCCTAAAATTTCGTTCACGCCGGCAACGCTCGACACCGGGCCACCCGGCCGAACGTCATTTGTTGAATTGATCGGGAGCGTGCGCGCGCATGCTCCGCCTGTTCGCGCCTAGCGATCGCGCCCGTTCGGTAGGGCGAGACTCTGTCGAGCCCGAAATTCGACGGCTCCGCGGAACGTCGCCCTACCATTATCCGTTGGCACGCAACCACCCGCCGAATGCCACAACAAATTTTCATCCATATGCAGAAACAAATTTTAGTTTTGATCGCCGCGGCCATGACATGTGCGGCAACAGCAGCTTTTGCAGAACCAACTCCAACACCGAGTGCTTCGCCCCCAGCGCACCATGCGCAACGATATACCTGCCCGATGCATCCTGAAGTTGTCCGGCCGGAGCCGGGGCAATGCCCAAAATGCGGAATGACGCTGGTGCCGATAAAGGAAAACGGAAAACCCCCAACGCCGAACACCGAACATCCAACACCGAAATCAGAACATATGACACATGACGCAAACGGCATGGCGATGCCGGAGCGCGCCGAACATGCTAACCATGAACACGAGATGAAAATGACGATGCCATCCTTGGTGAACATTGCCGATCCGATGAGCCGGGAAAGTTCCGGTACCGCCTGGATCCCAGACTCGTCGCCGATGTACGGCCGGATGTTCATGTTCGGTGACGACATGCTCATGTTACACGGCGGAATTTTTCCGCGTTATACTAATGTGAGCACGCGCCGCGGCGACGACCGGATTGATGCGCCGAACTGGATCATGGCGATGTTTTCCCATTCGTTAGGGGAAAACACCCAGCTCGGTTTCCGCGCGATGATGAGTCTCGATCCGTTAACTGAAGGCGGCCGCGGTTACCCGCTCCATTTCCCGAGCGGCGAATCGTGGCACGACCAACCGCTGCACGATCGACAGCACCCTCACGATTTGTTCGACGAGCTTTCCTTTTCCCTTTCCCAAAAATTTACCGACGACTTGAGCGGCTATTTGTATTTCGGTTACCCGGGCGAACCTGCGCTCGGTCCGCCGACTTTTATGCATCGCCTTTCGGCAATGGACGATCCGGACGCGCCGATCGGTCATCATTGGCAGGACTCGACGCACGTCACATTCGGAGTCGCGACCGCGGGAGTGCAATGGTCCCGCTTCGGCGGGATGAAAATTGAAGGAAGCGTTTTCACCGGGCGCGAGCCGGATGAGCAGCGTTACGACTTCGATCGACCGCGTTTCGATTCATACAGCGGCAGAATTTCCTGGAACCCAACGCCAGACGTGGCGCTGCAGGTTTCGCACGGTTACATCAAAAGCCCGGAAGGGCTCGAACCCGACGTAAACCGCCACCGCACCACGGCGTCGCTCATATATAATAGAGCGCTGGGCCCCGATTCGAATTGGGCGACCTCGCTAGTGTGGGGACAGAACGACGATACCCACGAAGGAAAAACCGAATCGGTGCTGATCGAGACAGATTATCAGCGCGAGCGCGACACCGTTTACGGGCGTTGGGAGCGCGTCGAGAAATCAGGACACGAGTTGGTCCTAGCATCCGGTGATCTCAATGAAATCTTCCCGATCAACGCTATTTCAATCGGTTACGTGCGCGACCTCTCCCACGGCAACAACATCGACATCGGGCTGGGCGAACAATTCACCATCGATTTCTGGCCGAGCGAACTTGATCGATATTACGGCGGCGGGCCGGGCTACGGATTTCAAGTTTTCCTCCGGATTCGTCCATCGCGGCACGACCATGACGGAATGCACGCGGACGAAGCGTCGCATTCAATGGCGAAATAAGCTGAAGCTGCTGCAGGTTCAGACGTCGAGAATTCGGCGCTTGCCGCATCCCGTCCTGTAGCGGCGGTCTATGACCGTCGGACGAATTAATGCGACGCTCATAGAGCGCTGCTACAGAAGAATCGTTGTCATCGCGCGTGACCTGCGTGAAAATGATCGCCCGTCATGCATCGGTTGCCGAAAATAAGTTATTACGACATCGAGCGCATCATTGAGTTCGATTTCGTGCGCGCAACTGAAGCGGCCGCGCTCAACTCGCTTCGCTGGCTCGGACGCGGCGACAAGGAAGCGGCCGACGCCGCGGCGTGCGATGCCATGCGCGGCATGTTCGATCTGATGAACATCTGTGGCGAAGTTGTGATCGGCGAAGGAATCAAAGACGACGCCCCTGGAATTTTTAAAGGCGAGCAACTCGGCACCTGGCTCCCGGGCGCGCCTCAGTTCGATATCGCCATCGATCCGATCGACGGAACGACAAATATTTCCAAAGGCGCGCCGAACTCGATCAGTTGTATCGCCGCCGCGAGTCCGGAAGAAGGCGTCAAGGTTGCGCTCCGCGACGTGCCCTCGTTTTACATGTCGAAGCTGGCGTATGGACCGCGCGTGATTCAATACACCCAAAAGCGCGGCGACTCGCTCAACATCGACGCGCCCATTGCCGAGACCCTCGCGATCGTTGCCCGTGCGGTCGACAAACGCGTCCAGGACGTCGTCGTGATGATGCTCGATCGGCCGCGCCACAAGGAAATCGTCGAACAAATTCGGAGCTGCGGCGCATCGTTACGGATGATCGGTGATGGCGACATTGCCGCGGCCATGGCGCCGGCGTTGCCGGATAACGATGTCGATCTTTACATGGGCATCGGCGGTTCGCCCGAAGCAGTCCTCGCAGCGGCCGGGATCAAATGCCTTGGCGGCGAGATGCAATGCAAAATGTGGCCGCGCGATGACAAGGAGCGGAAACAACTCATCGCCGATGGCAATGAAAAGGATCTCGCGCGCATTTTTACCGCCGACGATCTCGCACAGGGCGAGAACATCGTTTTCTGCGCAACTGGGATCAGCGACAGCGCGCTTTTGCGCGGGGTGAAATCAAAAGGGACGACCGCGATCACGCATTCGATCTTGATGCGGGCAAAGAGCAAAACCGTTCGCCTCATCCGCGCGATGCATAATTTACAAAACAAAACGATCCGGCTGCGCTCCGACAACCGCGAGCATCTCATCTAGACCTAGACAGGATTTACACGATTAACTCGATTGAGAAAGAGAGGGCAATCTGCTTCTGAACCAATCCCAAAAATCCTGTTAATCCTGTCTAGAACAGTCCAAGATCGACATCGTACCTCCGCCGCTTATGAAACAAATACCGAAAACCGAATTGTCGCCGGATAACGGCTGTATCATCGACATGAAATGGAAACTGGGGTCGCTCGGATATCACGCCAGCGCGGCCGGCAAAGAAGGTGCGCCCGCTTCGACGGAAGCTATCCGATTGCCCGAGCTCGTTCTTTACGATCACACCGGATTCAAAGGCGCTTACGCCCGGACAAACCTGAGTTTCCATTACATCGGCGATTTCTGGAACGACCGGATCAGTTGTCTGATCGTGGTCAGCGGTATCTGGCGATTTTATCGCGACGAATATTACAAAGGCCCGCATTGGGACCTCGGCCCCGGCTATTATGAAAGCTTCTTCGCCGCCAAAGGCCCGGACGACGTCGTCAGCTCCTTTCAGTGCGTCGCGCTGACGTAGCGGTGCGTTGCAATTAAGGCTGAAGTATTCGGCCTAATTCTCGTTAGATCGTGAAGCCGATCATTGGAGCTTGCTCAATCCTTTCAATCACGCTGCTAGCGAGCGCGGCTCCCAGCCGGCGGAGCGAGTGATTGTCGTTGGAGACTGACGCATCTCGACATGCGCGCCGTATTGGAGCTCGGGCAACGCGACAAGGATGTGCAACTGACCTTGGGATGTCATCGTCATCGGAACCAACCTTTCGCAAGATCATTGATGATTAGGCGCAACCATCTAACCAATCGCTGGAGCTAACGGCTGCCCGGCGATTTCGAAAACATTCTCGGCGCAGCCCCAGGATAAAGTAAAACCGGAGCCGCCGTGGCCGTAATTGTGAATGACGGTGCGGCCGTCGCGAAGTTTTTCGTGCTCGAGGCGCACGCCTGATTTTCGAAATGGGCGGAGGCCGACGCGTTCGCGAAGAACGTGCGGGTTTTCGATTTTTAAAACGCGGCTGCATTCGGCGACGATGCGCGATGTTGATGTTGGGTCGACGTCGCGATTGTCGCTGATTTCATTAGTGCCGCCAAAGACGCAGTCCTTCGTGCGCGGGATGGCGTACATCAGCGGATCGTCGTCGCAAACGATCGCGCAGTTGAGATTGTCGATCTTCGGAACGATCGCGATCTGGCCGCGATGCGGTTCAAGATCGACATCGTGCGCGAGCTCGCGCGCGCCGATCCCGGCGCAATTGATCACAAGATCGAATTTGGAATCGACATCTTCCAGCTTCTCAAAACGAACGCTCTCGTTCATGACGCCGCCGGCTTTTTGAAATCGGTTCGCGAGGTAGTCGAGATAAATGGTTGTGTCCATGAGGGGGACGTTGATTGAGAAACCGGAAGAGAACGCAGACGCAGAGATATCTAGAGATGTCTCGGCTTCGCTCGACATGACAAAAGCGCCGGCCCAATCGGGGATTGGGATCTCGCCGGTACGGCAATATTGGCGGAGCTCGATCATCGAGACACCGCTGCGCGGATCTTTGGCAAGATCGACAAGCACCTGGTAGGTCGCGAGCGCCCACGGAATGACTTTCGCAACCGGCTCGGCGTCGTAAGGAAACCAAAGCGCGCCGGCGGCGCCGGAAGTTGTTTGCTGGCCAATCTGTTCGGCAAAGATCGCGGTGCGAAATCCGCGCTCGGCAAAGAGAACGCCGCAGGTCAGCCCGGAGACGCCCGCACCAACGACCGCGACTGATTTCGCCATGCAGAAAGTTGTAGTGGCGGCCGTCCTCAGCCGCAATCTCGATAGCATCGCGCGACGGAGCGCGCGATCCACCTGCGCGTGAAGGCAAGCGCCTCTATCGGCACAACGAAGTTCGTGCGGAATCCGGGTCGATCATTTAACTTCGGCGCGTGAAAAATTTTGCGTTGCTCCTGTTTATCGTCGCGAGTGCCGGGGCGCTCGTCGCGGAACCGATCGTGAGCGAGTCAAAGTTCGTCGATGTCGATCATCTTCGGGTCCACTACACGAACTACGGCAAAGGCGACACGGCGCTGTTTTTTGTTCACGGCCGGAGCTGCGATGAAACGGTTTGGGCGGAACAGGCGCCGGCCTTAGCGGAAAAAATTCGGGTGATCACAATTGATCTGCCGGGTCACGGGCAAAGCGATAAGCCGCAGACGATTGAATACAACAAAGATTTGTATGTTCACGCGATCGATGCGGTGATGAAAGACGCGAACGTGAAGTCGGTCATTCTCGTCGGACACAGCAACGGGACGCCGTTCGCGCGCCATTATTACCGGAAATTTCCAGCCAAAGTGAAAGCGCTGGCGATGGTGGACGGTCCGTTGCGGTCGTTCTTTGATCGAGATACGATGGAAAAGTT
The DNA here is from genome assembly GCA_041167705.1 of Verrucomicrobiota bacterium. Classification (GTDB taxonomy): domain Bacteria; phylum Verrucomicrobiota; class Verrucomicrobiia; order Chthoniobacterales; family UBA10450; genus AV40. The sequence goes on from JBEEHZ010000134.1 coordinate 6,094, forward strand.
CGTTGTGCCCTTGCGCGGCGACAATTATCCGGAGGCCGCCGGCCGGGTCATCGCCGGGATGACAAAACCGATCAAGGACGCGGCGCTGCGCGACAAGATCAAAGCGCTGATGCTGAAAACGCCGCAGCATGTGGCAGTAAGCGAATTCGAAGCGACGGCCGACGAAGATTTGTGGAAAGAGGACAAGATCGACGTCCCGGTGTTGATGATTATGGCAAAGCAACCGGCTTGGAGCCCGGAGTACGAACAGTGGGTGCGGAAACTTATTCCAAAACTCGATTACCAAGTGTGGGAAAACGTGTCCCATTTCGTGATGATGGAGGAGCCGCGTGAATTCAACGCCGTTCTTCTGAAGTTTTTGGAGCAAAACCAGCTCGCAAATCGCTCGTAAGCGGCGGTCTATTCAGCTAAACTTGGGGTGATGGTTTCACTCAATCGAGACGCACTGAGCGAGAAGGTGCTCGAAGGCGCGCGGATTTCGTCCGACGAGGCGATTCAGCTTTATCAGCTGCCGCTGGAAGAATTGGGCGCGCTGGCAGACGCGCGGCGAAACCTGGCCAAGGAAAAAAGTTACGGCGGACGCGGTCGCGAGATCGTGACCTACATCGCCGACCGCAACATCAATTACACCAACGTGTGCAATGTCTATTGCAAGTTCTGCGCGTTTTACCGCACGGAACGGGACGACGATCATTACGTGCTTTCGCAGGAACAGATCGACCAAAAACTCGACGAACTTTCGGCCGCGGGCGGAGTTCAAATCCTGATGCAAGGCGGACACCATCCGAAATTACCGTTTCAGTGGTATGTCGATCTTTTGCAGCACATCCGAGAAAAATATCCGCACATCAACATTCACGGATTCAGTCCGCCGGAGTTTCAGCATTTCGCCGAAACCTTCGAAATGCCGCTGCGGGAAGTGATTTCCGAATTCAGAAAGGCCGGACTCGGATCGATTCCAGGAGGCGGCGGCGAAATTCTGGTGGATCGTGTCCGCAAAAAGATTTCGCCGCTAAAAATCAACAGCGACCAATGGCTGGAAGTGATGCAGGTCGCGCACGAGCTGGGTTTGAAATCGAGCGCAACGATGATGTTCGGTCATGTCGAAACGATTGAGGAGAGGATCGAACATTTGCAACGAATTCGTGATCAACAGGACCGGAGCGGCGGATTCACCGCGTTCATCTGTTGGACGTTTCAGCCGCAGCACACGGTCTTGAAAGTGAAGCAGCCGACCGGCGTGGCCGAATATTTGCGGATGCAGGCGCTGTCCCGAATTTTTTTGGACAACATCGACAACATCCAAAGTTCATGGGTCACCCAAGGGCCGGGAATCGGTCAGGTAGCGTTGAAATACGGCGCCAACGATTTCGGTTCGGTCATGATGGAGGAAAACGTAGTGAGCGCGGCCGGGACGACGTTTCGTCTGGATGCGGAGAAAATTGAAGCGCTGATCCGCGATGCCGGATATGAACCGCGCCGCCGAAATAATTGTTACGAACTGTTGAACTGAACGGCCCCCGGCGCTGTCTATGACAGGCGCCGCGCCACTCTCGAAGAAAATCCGCCTTGACCTTAGCCCGCTTCTCCTCTAATTCCCGCCTGTCCCGCGCCAGCATTTGCGCTGCGCGGGATTCGGCGTCTTGATGTTATGAGAGAATCTCGGGGACTGGTCTGGGGCTGGGCGGTGGCGATGTTTTTCGTGGCCTGCGCAGGGTTCTTCGCGCCCACAAGCCTACATGGGCAACAGGAAGCGCCGACGGTGCGCGCGATCGACGTGCAATACTCCGGTCCGGCGACGGTGTCGAAGGACGTGATTCTCGCGCAAATGAGGACAGCGGTCGGCCAGCCGTATTCCGATTCGACGGTCGAAGACGACATTCGCAGCCTTTACAAAACCGGCACGATCCAGAACGTGCGCATTTTTGCGCAGCCTGAGACTGACGGAGTCAAAGTGATTGTGGCGGTGCAAACGCGACAGGTGCTGCGGGAATTGGTGATCGACGGTGCGCATAAAGTCAGCGCGAAGAAACTTCGCAAGGAAATCGGAGTAAAACTTAACGCACCGGTCAACGAGGACGATCTGCAGAAAGCGCGGCAGAAAATCATCGACCGGTATCAGAGCAAGGGTTTCACCGACATTGAAGTGACTTTCCGGGTCGAACCGATTGACGAAAGCCGTGGGACGGCGCGCGTCATTTACACGATTGGCGAGGGTGTGAAGGGCGCGGTGAACCGAATTCATTTTGAGGGCAACCAGCACTTCAGCGAGAAAATCCTGCGCAAGCAGATTAAGACTAAGGGCAAGACGATGATCTCTTTCATCGATAAATCCGGACGATTGGACGAGGTCCAATTGCAGCAGGACCTCGATAGCATCAAAGAGTTCTACCAAAACCACGGCTACGTCGACGTGGAAG
>JBEEHZ010000135.1:0-4014 GCA_041167705.1 Verrucomicrobiota bacterium
TCCTGATCCATATTGTTTTTGCATGATCAGGTAATGGCCGACGCGCTTACTCCGATGATGCAGCAGTACCAGCGGCTGCGGAAAAGTATTCCGGCGGACACGCTGTTGCTGTTTCGGCTCGGCGATTTTTACGAACTGTTTTTCGAGGACGCGAAGGAAGCGTCGGTGTTGCTCAACGTCGCGCTGACCAAGCGCAACGAAGTGCCGATGTGCGGCGTCCCCTACCACGCGGCGCCGGGTTACATCGCGAAGTTGATCAAAGCCGGCCGGCGGGTCGCGATTTGCGATCAAACGAGCGAACCGCAGCCGGGCAAAATTGTTTCTCGCGACATCACCCAAATCATCAGCGCCGGGACGGTAAGCGAATTGAATTTGCTCGACGCCAAGCGCGCGAATTATCTCGGCGCGATTTACGCCGACAACGAGGGCTTTGGTTTCGCTTACGCCGATCTGACCACCGGTGAATTTCGCCTGACGCAGTTGCAAGATCGACAAGCGCTATTGGATGAGCTGGCGCGCGTTTCACCGTCGGAGTTATTGGTCAGCGCCGAGCAAAAGGGGTCGTTAGGCCAAATCGATCACGCGATTGAGTACGATAGCTACGCATTCCTGCCGGAGCACGCGAGCTTCACCTTGTGCGAACATTTTCAGGTCAAATCGCTCGACGGCTTTGGCTGCGCGCAGATGACGCACGCGGTCGCGGCTGCCGGAGCAATCGTTCATTACCTGAAGCATCAACTTCGCCGCAAAATCGATCATCTGAGTTCGCTACGTTGCGATGCGCCAAGCGATTTCGTGCTGCTCGACGCGGCGACGCAAACCAACCTGGAGCTGGCTGAATCGCGAAGTTCGCGCGACATCAGCTTGCTCGCAGTGCTGGATCGAACCGCGACGCCGATGGGCGCACGAAAACTGCGTTCCTGGATTTTGCAGCCGTTGCGCGATTTGACCGAGCTTCGATGTCGTCAGCAAATGATCGCCGATTTGTTGCAGGAACCGGAGTTGCTCGACTCGATCCGGACGGAACTGAAATCGATCCGTGATATCGAGCGCGCGGTCGGGCGCTTGAGCCAGGCTTCCGGCAACGCGCGCGATCTTGTTGCGCTGAAGGCGTCGCTCCAGCAAATCCCAAAACTCAAGGCGGAGCTGCAGAAAATGCTCGATCGCCTCGCGTTCGGGGCAAATCGCGTGAAGGAGGCGGGCGAAGTCGAATTGCTCGCCCAACGTTTGCAAAACGAAATTCACGAGATGCCGGCTCTGGCCGAGAAATTGGCAAAGGCACTGGTTGATGATCCGCCATTGCCTCTGAAAGAAGGTGGAATTTTTCGCGACAGTTACGATGTCGATCTTGACGGACTGCGAAATGGTTCGCGCGAGGGCAAAAACTGGATCAGCCAATTGCAGGAAGGCGAGATCGTCGCGACAGGGATCAAGTCACTCAAGGTCCGTTACAATTCCGTGTTCGGTTATTTCATCGAAGTAACTAAATCGAATCTGGCGAGCGTGCCGGCGCATTACACGCGCAAACAAACGACCGTCGGCGGCGAGCGTTTCATCACGCCGGAATTGAAAGAAATGGAGGGCAAAATTCTCGGCGCCGACGAGCGCGCTCGAAATCTCGAATACGAACTTTTTCAAAAATTGCGTGAGGAAACGCTCCGGGAACTCGGGCCGATTCAGCAAACCGCTGAAGCAATCGCGAATGTTGATGTAATCGGCGCGCTCGCAGAAACGGCGCGGGTTTTCAATTATTGCCGCCCGACGCTGAACGAATCGCTGCGACTCGTGATCAAAGATGGCCGGCATCCGGTGCTCGATCAGAACCTGGTCGAAGAAAAGTTTGTGCCTAACGACACGACGCTGGATGGAGACAACATGCGGCTGGCGATCGTGACCGGGCCGAATATGGCCGGCAAATCCACTTACATCCGGCAGGTCGCGTTGATCGTGTTAATGGCGCAGATCGGCAGCTTCGTGCCAGCGGCGAGCGCGGAGATCGGCCTGGTCGATCGCATTTTCACGCGCGTGGGCGCGAACGACGATCTGGCGCGGGGCCAGTCGACGTTCATGGTGGAGATGAACGAGACGTCGAACATCGTGAACAACGCGACCGAGCGCAGCCTGGTCATTCTGGATGAGATCGGCCGCGGAACATCGACATTCGACGGGTTGTCGATCGCCTGGAGCGTGGCGGAATTTTTGCACGACAAGATCAAGGCGCGCACGCTTTTCGCGACGCATTATCACGAGCTCACTAAACTGGCTGCCGAACGCAAAGGCGTTTGCAATTTCAATGTCGCAGTGCGGGAGTGGAACGAGCAGATCATCTTTCTGCGCAAGATCGTGCCGGGCGGCGCGGACAAAAGTTACGGGATCCAGGTGGCGCGGCTGGCCGGCTTGCCGAAAGAAATTCTGGACCGGGCCAAGGAAATTCTATCGCATCTGGAAAATCCAAACGGCGTAACCGAACAACCGAAGACACGGAAGAAAAGAGTCCGAGCCGGACAGGCAGTAAAATCGACACCTGCGAAAGCGGAGAAACCGCAGCTCGACCTGTTGTGAATCCGAGCCGGACTGGGGTTTTTCACTGACCGTAAGCGCCAAGCAATTCATAAGCGTAGCCGAGATGACGTATGGCAGTTAAAACCGAAAAAGAGCTGAACGAAACGCTGCGCGGTCTTTGGTTGAAAGCGTTGGCGGCGGTCGAGCTGCGCAATTTCGGATACGCGATTTCGCTTTTGCAAGGCATCCTACAACAGGAGCCGCAATTTTTGACCGGGCGCCAATTGCTGCGCCGGGCCGAAGTGGCAAAACAAAAATCCGGCAAGAAAAATTTCTTCAACATTTCGACCGCGCCGATCGCGGTGATGAAAGCGCAGCGTGAAGTAAAAAAAACTCCCCAGCGCGCGGTGGAAATGATCGAAAAGGTCCTGGAGGATGCGCCGTACAATCGACAGGCTAATCTGACGTTGAAAGAAGCGGCAGTGGCGGCGGGGTGGCCGGAGATTGGCGTTTTCGCGCTGCGGACTTTGCTCGAGAAAAATCCACGCGAGATAAAACTGCTGCGCGAATTGGGACAGCTTTATCACCAGACCGGTCAGAACGAGGAGGAGGTCGAGATTTACAATCGGATCACGGAGATCGATCCGCTCGACGCGGCGGCCCTGCGACTGGGAAAAGACGCGTCGGCGCGGGCATCGATGAGCAGGGCCGGCTGGACCCAGGCCGAAAGTTATCGCGAATTAATCAAGGACAAGGATGCCGCCATTTCGCTCGAACAGCAAAGCCGGATGCAGTTGACGGGCGAAGCGCTCGAGCAGCAGATCGCCGAATTAGAAGCGCAGCAGCAGGCCAAACCGCAGAATGTCGATCTTGCCCGGCGGCTCGGCGCGTTGTCCGAACAAAAGGATGACATCGAATCGGCGACCAAATGGTATCAGCGAGCGGTGGATTTGACCGGCGGAAGTGATGCCGGCCTGATCCGAAAGGTTTCCGGTCTAAAAATGCGCGGGGCAGAACGCGACATCGCCGCGCATGAGGAATTTCTGGCGAGTCATCAGAAAAAAGACGCGGTCCACGCGAAGAAAAGCGAAGAACTTCATGCGGCGAAGAAAAAGCGAGCCGGAATATTGATCGAAGAAACGAAAAAACAATTGGAGCGGAATCCGACCGATCTCCAGTTGCGATTTGAACTGGGCGAGCATCTCGTCAACGCACAACGATTTCGCGAAGCCGTTCCGGAATTGCAACGCGCGCGACAGAATCCCAATGCGCGGTTGAAGGCGATGAATTTGCTTGGTGTTTGTTATCGCGAACTCGGCATGCTCGATCTGGCGATGAAGCAATTCGAGGACGCGGCAAAGGAGATCATGACGATGGACCCGATGAAAAAGGAAATCGTCTACAATCTCGGGATTGTTCACGAAAAGATGGGCGCGCGCGAGAAGTCGCTCAATTGCATGAAACAAATCTACGAGGCGGACTACGGTTACAAGGACGTGGCCGAGCGCGTTG
>JBEEHZ010000136.1:0-4236 GCA_041167705.1 Verrucomicrobiota bacterium
ACCGATTCGCCAGGCCGCTGAAGTTCATCGGCTCGCGGAATTGCACGGCGGCAAACAGGGAACGCCAACGATGGGCGGCGTCATGATTATTGGCGCGGTCTTCATTTCCACTGTTCTCTGGGCGCGGCCGGACAATCGCTTCGTCTGGCTCGCGCTCTTCGCCATGATCTATCTCGGCGTGCTCGGTTTTGTGGATGATTATCTCAAAGTCACAAAGAAAAAATCCGACGGCGTAAGTGGCCGAACCAAACTTCTTTTTCAAATCATCCTCGCTCTGATTATCACGGCGGTTTTTCTGAGCAGTCCCCTTCTCGAAGTCCAGGCGCGCTCGCTTTACGTGCCATTTTTCAAATCACCGGTGGTCACGAACATGGGATGGTTCACCATCTTGTTTTTCGCGCTCGTGATTGTCGGGTCGTCGAACGCGGTGAACCTCACCGACGGCTTGGACGGGCTCGCCATCGGTTGCACCGTCACCGTCGCGTTCGCTTACGCGTTTCTCTCCTATGCCGCCGGAAATTTTCGAATCGCGGAATATTTGCAGGTCCCCTTCTATCCTTTCACCGGCGAGCTGACCGTCGTTTGTGCGGCGCTGATCGGCGCTGGTTTCGGTTTTCTTTGGTTTAATTGTCACCCTGCGAAAGTCTTCATGGGCGACACCGGCTCGCTCGCCATCGGCGGGTTGATCGGCGTGGTCGCGATCTGCTGTAAACAAGAATTGCTGCTCGTGGTTGTGGGCGGCGTTTTCGTCATTGAAGCGGTCTCGGTGATCCTTCAGGTCCTGAGTTTCAAGCTCACCGGTAAACGCATTTTTGCGATGTCGCCGCTCCATCATCATTTCGAGCTCGTTGGCTGGAAAGAGAACACCGTCATCGTGCGGTTCTGGATTTTGTCCGGAATTTTCGCGCTGCTCGGGCTGGCCACTTTGAAGTTGAGATAAAAAGTGCGTTACAAGGATCAAAACGTCGGAGTTCTCGGGGCCGGTTTAAGTGGAGCGGCCGCTGCCCTTTTGCTCAAAGTCGAGGGCGCAAACGTCACCGTCCTGGACAGCGCCGACGAAAACAAGCTGCTCAAATCCACGATCGACAATCTGCGCTCCCAAAACATTAACGTGACCTGCGGGTCCGCGGCCGATCAGGATTCGGGCAAATACGATTTTATTGTTGCGAGTCCCGGAATCGATCCGGCTTCGACGCTGGCGCAAAATTTCTCCTCCCGCAAGATCGACATCATCGGCGAGCTAGAGCTCGGCTGGCGTTCCGCCGAGACGCCGGTCATCGCGATCACCGGAACCAACGGCAAAACGACCACGACAGAAATGCTCGCGCAGATGTTGAACGATTGCGGACAGAAAACGATCGCCTGTGGCAACATTGGCAAACCGCTTTCCGAAGTCGCGCGCGAGAAAACGAAATACGATGTGCTCACCGTCGAAGTCAGTTCGTTCCAACTGGAAACGATCCAGACTTTTCGGCCATCGATCGCGCTCTGGTTGAATTTCGCGCCCGATCATCTCGATCGTTATCGCTCGGTTGCTGAATATCGGGCCGCGAAGCTGCGACTCTTTGAAAATCAAACGGCCGACGACGTCGCGATTGTAAATGCAGCCGAAAGTTTTCCTGAGCTTCGCGCGCGCAAAGTCACCTTCAGCGCCTACACGAATCGCGCCGACTTCCGCTTGGCCGAAGGCGCAATCGTTTTTGAAAACAAACCGGTCCTGCGCCTGAACCAGACAAAACTGCGCGGCTCGCACAACATCGAGAACCTGATGGCCACGCTCGCCGCCGGTCATGCGCGCGATTTGGCGTTTGAAAAAATGGTCCCGCCGCTTTGCGCTTACGAGCCGCGGCCGCATCGGTGCGAATTTGTCAGGCAGATCGGCGGCGTCGATTACATCAATGACTCGAAGGCGACCAATCTGGATGCAGTCGAGAAAGCGCTCCTCGCCCAAAGCAAACCGGTAATTCTCATCGCCGGCGGTAAAGACAAAGGCTTCACCTTTGAACCGCTGCGCGCATTGGTGAAAGAAAAAGTTCGATCGACAATTTTGATCGGCGAAATGGCGGAGCGAATCGCGCGCGATTGGGACGGCGCGGTTAAATCCGAGCTGGCGAGATCGCTGGCCGATGCCGTTGACCGTGCCCATGCCACCGCCAAATCCGGCGAAGTCGTTCTGTTTTCGCCGGGCACATCTTCCTTCGACATGTTCAAGAGTTATGCCGACCGGGGCGATCAATTTCGCGCCCTCGTTCAAGCCCTGCCTCAATGAAAAGGAAGTTCAAAATGCCAAAGATGTTGAGATTCAAACAAAAGAAACTTCGAGCCACTGCCGTGCGGCGACCGCTACGCATAGGTGCAACTGCGGCCGAGTACGGCGATTTAGCCGAACCGAGCATGAAGCTTTCGCGGGCGTTGTTGATCGTGCTGCTGCTGCACGTCGTTGCGGTGGCGGGCATCATCGCGTTCAACGCAATTAAAACGCGTCAGGCGTCGCTGCCTTCTGCGTCATCGCCAACCACGGTCGGAATCGCTTCGGCCGATACCAAGCCCCAAGCGGCGGCTCTCAACCCATCAGCAGCGCCCAAAAACGGCACGAAGACGCCGACAAAAGTTTCCGATTCCGGAAAAGTTTACGTTGTCGCGAAAGGCGATAATCCGGTGACGATCGCGAAGAAGTTCAAAGTCTCCTACGACGACTTACTTGCGCTCAATCACATCGATGACCCGCGGAAATTGAAGATCGGACAGAAGCTTTTGATCCCGGAGAAAATCAAAACAACGAAAAAGGGCGAGTAGTTAAATGTATCGGAAAAGCGCTTACTTCTTGTTTGTTGCAGTGCTGGGACTGCTCGTCATCGGCATTGTGATGCTTTTCAGCACCAGCGCTTTTGCAAAGGACAGCCATGGCGACCCTTACTTTTTCCTCAAGCACCAATCGGTTTGGCTCGGGGTCGGGCTCGCTCTCTGCATCGTGGCCGCGTTGATCGATTACCATTTTTGGCAGCGGACCTGGTGGATTTGGATTGGTATCGCAGCGATCACCCTCGTGTTTTGTTATGTGCCGCACATTGGAATGCGGATCAACGGCTCGCGGCGGTGGATCGGGTTCGGCCCGATTGGTTTCCAACCATCGGAGATTGCCAAGCTTGCCGCGGTATTTTTTCTGGCCTGGTGGTTCGCGCGTTACGAGAAAGCCACCAATCATCCATTGTTCGGCTTTGCCATTCCGTTGGCAATTGTAAGCGCGCTCCTCGCGCTGATTCTTTTCGAAGTTGATCTCGGAACAACCGCTTTGATCGGAGCGACCACGTTTACGTTGATGTTCGTTGCCGGAACGAATCCAATTCTTCTGGGTCTGCTCGGGGTGATCGGAAGCAGCGTGATCTTTGTCGGTGCAACGCACGCGCGCATGGAACGCCTGATCGCGTTCACCGATCTTGAGCGCTACAAACAGGACGCCGGACTCCAACAGATGCAGGCGTTGATCGCCTGGGGCAGCGGCGGGATGGAAGGGCTCGGTCTCGGTAACGGCCGGCAAAAGATGCTCTACCTCCCCTACGCGCACACCGATTTCATTTTCCCGATGATCGGTGAAGAGCTTGGATTGCGGATCAGTCTGCTCGTCGTTTTCCTTTTCGTCGTCGTCATTGTTTGCGGAATCGTGATCGCGCTCCACGCGAAAGATCGGTTCGGATTGTTGGCCGCGTCCGGTGTCGTCTGCCTGCTGGCGTTGCAAGCCGCAGTCAATATCGGAGTCACCACTTCGCTTTTGCCGAACAAAGGCCTGCCTCTGCCGTTCATTAGCTATGGCGGATCGAATCTCGTCGCCTGCCTCTTCGGCGTTGGACTCTTACTGAACATTTATCGGCAGGCCGTTTTGGAACCGACCAACACGAAACGCACTCCACTCCAAGTGCGAATGACACCGCGAATTTAACTGGAAGATCGACAATCATCGGAATGAACGCGGTCATTGCATGTGGAGGGACGGGTGGGCATCTCTTTCCCGGAATCGCTGTCGCTGAAGTTCTGCGCGAACGCGGACACGAAGTGCTTTTGTTTGTGTCCGAAAAGGAGATCGATAGTCTGGCGCTCTCGACGCGGTCGCAATTCCAGTTCGAAAAATTGCCGACGATAGGTTTTCCGTCGATTTATTCTCCTAAAATTTTCGGATTCATTCGTCGGTTCACCGAAAGTCTTTCCTGTTGCCGATCGATTTATCAGAAATTCAAACCG
>JBEEHZ010000137.1:0-3026 GCA_041167705.1 Verrucomicrobiota bacterium
TATTTTTTTGGGGAGGGTAATCTTTTCCGCGCTCGGGATCACAGTCGCTGACTTTCAGGTCGCGGGCGGATTGATTTTACTCGTGCTCGCGGTCCGCGAGATCGTTGGCTTCGGTCCGCACGACCGCGGCGGCACTGATGAATTTGGGGTTGTGCCGTTAGGAATGCCATTGATCGCGGGGCCGGCGCTGTTAACCGCGCTTTTGATTCTAGTCGATTCAGTTGGCCTGATTTTTACGGTGGTGTCCCTCCTGGTAAATCTCGCGATTGTCGCTGTTGCCCTCTGCAACGCTGACCGCTTCGCGCGCTTGATGGGCAAGCAAGGACTGCGCGGCGTCTCAAAAATAATTGCGCTTCTACTGGCGGCGATCGCAATCAGTCTGATCCGCCGCGGCTGGCAAACGCACTAAGCTAGGCCGCCGAGGTCTTCATCGGCGGATAAGCGATCGCGGGACGTTCGATCAGGGGTGCTGCGTTCCGGGCATTGCCCGTTTCAGCTCGGCGTCTTTATCGCCGGCCTGGTGACGTCGATTCAGCTCGGCTTCGATGGCGTAGATCTCCTTTTGCTGGTCGGATTCGCCCTCGCCTTCGTGATGAATGAACACCGGCCGACCGTGCCGATCCTGCCGTTGCGGAATCTGGCGGTAGAGATCAAGCCGACGCTGCTGGAGCTGGGCGGTCGTCCACTTGCGATACGGCGAGTTGGGCGGCGAATAATAGGCCGGTCCCGTGCGCGGACCTAGCGCCGCAGCCGAGGTCCCGTCATTCGATTGAGCATTAACGCAGCTGATGAAGCTCGCCGCGAGTAAAACTGCCAGTAATGTTTTCATGTTCTTTATATTAGGTTCGTTTCTTGGAACGCAAAAAGGTTCAAACATTCAACCACGGGCGGCATCCGACGTTGCGGAAGATTTACTCGCTTTTGCAATACATTTGGCTCTATTTCGTCCAATCACCTATCGGTTGACACGCCTGGGAGCATTGTTACTTTCCACGCCCTTATGAGATTTCCGCTCGCTTTAACGACAAAAATCGCTGCCTACATCATCGGGCAGAAGCTGCGCGGCACGAAGAAATTCGCCACCGTGCTGCAGTTGGAGCCGCTCCACACTTGTAACCTGACGTGCACCGGCTGCGGCCGGATTCGCGAGTATTCGACTTCGCTCAAGGACATCCTGCCGTTGGACGATTGCCTCGCGGCGGCCGAGGAATGCAACGCGCCGATGGTGTCCATCTGTGGCGGCGAACCGCTGATTTATCCGCAGATCGAGGCTCTTGTTCAGGGGTTGCTCGAGCAGAAGCGCATCATTTACATCTGCACCAACGCGATGTTCATGCGCAAAAAAATGCGCGAATGGATGGCATCGCAGTTATCGACCCAACCAAAGTTCGTGGAAGAAAAAATCGCGGCACTGCTCTCGGGCGGTTTGCTGAGCGAAAAAGACGCAGCTGAAGTTCGCAAAGGTTCGAAAGATCCGAACAAACCAACCATTGGACCAAGCAGATGGATGTATTGGAACGTTCACCTCGATGGGCTCGAGCGGATTCACGATCTGATTGTCGAGCGCGAAGGCGTGTTTAAGGAATGCATTCTCGCCATTAAGATGGCGAAGATTCTCGGCTATCAGGTCGCGACCAATACGACCATCTACAAGGAGACGGACATGAAAGAAGTCGAGCAAATGTTCGATTATCTTTCCGATCTCGGTGTGGATGGCCACACGATTTCGCCCGGCTACGAGTACGACGCGGCCAAGAAGGACATGATCAAGCGGCTCAATTTGCAGCCGGAAAATTTCTTCCTCACGCGCAAGATGACGGTCGAGAAATTCAGCAAGATCGAGGAATGGATGCAGCGCTACACCCTTTTCGGGACACCGATTTATTTCGAATTTCTGGCCGGCCATCGCGATCTGACCTGTTCGGCGTGGGCGATTCCGACCCGAAACATTCGGGGTTGGAAAGGCCCGTGCTACTTGATGACCGACGCGCATTATTCGAGCTACTCCGAATTGCTGGAGAAGGTGGAGTGGGAGAAATACGGCGTGGTTGACGGCGTCGCGCGCGATCCGCGTTGCGAGAATTGCATGGTGCATTGCGGGTACGAACCGACGGCGATCCTCGGTTTGCAGTCGCAACGCGGCGATACTTGGAAGACGATCAAGTTTAATTTCGGACCGAAACCGAAACCGACTGGACGCGGCAGCGAAATTCTCGCCTTCAACGGCGTAAGTTGCGGAGACGGCCACAAAACTGGTAAGAACGCTGAAGTTACGGCTGCGCAAGCGTCGTAGGATCGATCCGCCTTCGTCATGACTACGGCGTGACAAGCAGTCGTTCGACAGGCAAAATCTAAGTTCCCAATGAGTTCGTCACGAAACGTCATCGCATTGCCAAGCGCAGCTCCGGAGCGGGCTGAACCATATTTGGCGGCCGATGCCGGGATTTCAGACGCGATTGCGCGAGCGCAGCAAAATCTTTTGCAGCAACAGCGGACGGACGGTCATTGGTGCGGCGAATTGCTGGTCGATAGCACGCTTTGCTCCGATTTCGTGCTGTTCATGCACTGGCTGGGCGAGATCGACGTTTCTCTCCAGGAACGCTGCGCGCTTCACATTTTGAAACGGCAGCTGCCGGACGGCGGATGGAACATTTATTTCGGCGGCCCAAGCGAGATCAACGCGTCGGTCAAAGGCTACTTCGCGCTCAAGTTGGCCGGTTATTCGCCCGATCTGCCGTTCATGCGCAAAGCGCGCGAGAACATTCTGCGTCTTGGCGGCATTCCCCGGATGAACACCTTCAGCAAGCTTTACCTCGCGCTGCTTGGCCAGTTTCCGTGGAAGTATCTGCCGACTATTCCGGTGGAAATGATTTTGCTGCCGAGCTGGGCGCCGTTTCACATCTACAAAATGTCGTCCTGGAGCCGGGCGATGTTGATTCCGCTCGCCATCATCAACCATTTCAAGCCGACCCGTTCGCTGCCAGGCAACAAACAGCTGCACGAGCTTTATCCGCTCGGCACCGAGC
>JBEEHZ010000138.1:0-6307 GCA_041167705.1 Verrucomicrobiota bacterium
AAAAACTAGAATCTGAATCCCGACGGTGGTCGTAGCTCAATGGTAGAGCCCCAGGTTGTGGTCCTGGTTGTTGCGGGTTCGAGTCCCGTCGACCACCCGTTTTTTTAAATCCCAAACCCCAAGCTCCAAACTTTCGTGATCGACTTTGAGATTTGGAACTTGGAGCTTGGGATTTTTCAACGTTGTGTCTGTAGCTCAACTGGATAGAGCAGCTGACTTCGGATCAGCAGGTTGGGGGTTCAAATCCCTCCAGGCACGCATTTTTTTAACGCACCCACTGCAACCGCGTTCGTGCCGTTGAAAACATTCTGGACAGCAATCGCTTTGGTCGCGGCTGCCACCGTCGCCTTTGGCTGGCTCGTATGGAAATGCGATCGCGATCCAAAAATTAATTTCCTGCCGCGAGACGGACGCGCCGAGTGGATCGTATTTCCGGCCGCGATGGATGCGCGCTCCCATCCAGTTGCAACGATGGATGCGATGTTCCGCCGTACATTCACGCTCGATTCGCAACCAGAATCGGCTCGATTGATCGCTCGTGCGGCGAAGCGGGTCGAATTGAAGATTAACGGTGAAACGGTTCGAACCGGTTCGACGCCCAACTGGAAACAGATTTCGACACTCGACGTGTCGAAGTTTTTCCGCACCGGTCCGAACACGATCGAGGCGAGAGTTTTTAACGACGACTCGCCACCCGCGCTCTGGCTCACATTAACTGCAGACTCGTCGACTTTGCGGACTGACGACAAATGGGAAGTGTCGCTCGCTGGATCGGCATGGCGCAGCAGCGCGCTTGCTTCAACGCCGAAGCGTGCCGGTCCGGGCAATCTTCTCGCTGGTGGCGAAAGAACATCCGATGTGCTGCCCAAAATTTGGCGTACGTGGACGACACTTGCGGTTCTGGCCGTTCTCCTGACGATCGCCGTGGGCTGGTGGTTCGCTCGGATTAGGGCGGGGCGGAATGGCGACAGTGTTAAATTCTCCCGCCGGCAACTCTTTGCCTTGCTCGGATTATGCAGCCTCGCCTGGTTCATTCTTTTTTGGAACAACGCGAAAATGTTGCCGTTTCCCTCCGGCTACGATTCCAAGGACCACATCGCTTATATTAAGTACGTTCAGGACCACCGGGCGTTGCCGCTGCCAAACGAGGGGTTCGAAATGTTTCAGCCACCGCTCTATTACGCCGTTTCAGCAGCGGTCCTGTCAACTTGCCGGCTCGCGGTCGGGGACGACGCCGCGGTGATTGTTTTGCGCGGGATGACTATGATTTTCGGCGTCGCGAATTTTATTTTCGTTTTTCTGAGTGTGCGCTTGCTCTTGCCCGGCCGGATTGTCGCTCAAGCGATGGGACTGTTAACGGCGGTGTTCTTACCGATGCAGATTTATCTCTCGCATTATGTGACGAACGAGACACTGGCTGCGACACTCGTGACCGCCACGATTTACCTTGGCCTACGCGTACTTAAATGCGAGCGAGCATCCGCATTGCCATATCTCTGGCTTGGCGCCTTCGCGGGACTGGCAATGTTGGCCAAGGCGACGAGCCTGCTGCTCATTCCTCCGCTCTTCGGCGCTTTGATGATCAAGCTCCTGCAGGAACGAGCTTCGATCTTTGGCTGGTTCCGTGGGTTCGGAGTAACGATCGCGGCGATTCTGATAACGTGTGGATGGCATTACGCTCGGATTTGGCACCACTTCGGCACCCCCATCGTCGGCAACTGGGCTCCAGCTTTAGGATTTCCGTGGTGGCAAGATCCCGGGTTTCACGTTGCCCGCGATTATTTTCGTTTTGGCGCGGCGCTCATCTCTCCACTGTTTAGCGGTTTCAATGGCTTCGCCGATGGAATTTATTCGACACTCTGGGGCGACAGCCTTTGCGGCGGATTGTCCGATCTAATCTCGCGGACGCCATGGAACTATAACCTGGTTGTGGGCGGTTATTTGCTCGCAGTTATCCCGACCTTCGTTGTCGTTCTCGGAGCTGTGGCCGCGATCTATCGTTTTGTGCGCGCGCCTTCGCCTGAATGGGTCTTGCTGTTGGGTCTCGCCGCCGCAATCGTCTTCGGCGTTATTTTCATGACGTTAAGAGTGCCATCGTATGCGCAGGTAAAAGCATTTTATGGATTGGCAGCGCTTACGCCGCTTTGTGCGTTTGCCGCAATCGGCTTCGGTTTTTTGTCCGACAAATGGCCGAGATCACAATTCGCCTTCACGGCTCTGTTGATCTTTTGGGCACTGAACAGCTTTGCTTCTATGTGGATAGTCGAATCGCCGGTTCGACGCCTTCACAACGCAGCGAGATTAGCCATCGAGCACAAGATCGACCGTGCGTATGCGGAAGCGTCAACCGCCGTTGCGTTGGATTCGTCCAGTGCTACCGCCCAACGGTTTTTCAGCGCGATCGCGCTGGAATCGGAGCGTCTTTCCGAGGCGTTGGAACATGCCGAACGAGCGGTTCAACTCGCTCCATCCAGCAGTGACGCCCATGCTCAACTCGGCGCCGTCCGTTTCACGCAAAACGATTTCGAAGGCGCCGTGAACGAAGCTAATCGCGCGATTGAGTTGGGAATGGAGAACAAGTTTGCTCATGATGTGTCATTCACGTCCCTTCTCAGGTTGCAACGCAATCACGAAGCGATTGAGGTCGCGCGGAATGTGCTCGCCATTTCGCCGTTCGATTCGGAATTGCATTACCGGCTGGCTTGGGCCGCCGGCCAAACTGGAGATTTCGCAACCGCGGCGGAACAATTTGGTTATGCATTGCTTCTCCAACCTAAAAACACCGACGCCGCCGATCGCGCTCGCATGGCAATGCGGTTCGCCGCCAAATCGCCGAATGCTTCGCAACAATTAGCGACGATTGCCGCGTCTGCGCCCGATTCGCCAGTTCTCTTGAACGAAATTGCCTGGCTGCGCGCGACCGCGCCCGCAAGCGATCTGCGCAATGGCGCGGAAGCGGTCCGATTGGCGGACCGCGCCTGTTTTATTGCAGGCGACAAACAACCCATGCTCATCGCAACGTTGGCTGCCGCTTACGCAGAAGTCGGCAAATTTCCCGAGGCGATCACTGCTGCTCGAGAAGCAATTTTTCTCGCGCGATCAAACGGTGACGCGAAAATGGCCGAATTCGCCGAGAATCTCTTAACAGCGTTTCAATCGAATCAACCTTACCGGGAGGAGCCACGACCGTGAAATTTTCTGCGGCGCGCTCGGAATTGGATGCCATGGTGGTGGAGATCGAGCTCACGCTCGTGAGCATTATTCAAGGCGTCGCCCTGACGGTTTTGATCGAGAACGCACACGTCGTGATTGCCGAGCGCCAACTTTTTTTCTGGCTCTACATCCTCGCGGGGCTGTTCATCATTTTTGTTTTCTGGTCGCGCGCGGTGTTACACATCCTCACCGTGATTCGTTGGCCGCTCGAATTTGGCCATAACTTTCTCTACATCGCCTGCGCTCTGGTTGAGGCGGTTCTATTTGCGCAAATCGGCAAACCGGCGAGCTGGTTCGCTTTCGGAGCCGCGTTCATCGCGATCGGCTGGACTTTGTTCGTTTACGATCTTCGTCTGATTTATGCGCGTATGCGCGACAGTGCGGGGGAGGCAAGTAATCGCTTGTTCGCGCGAGTCCGGCGCGATCAATGGCTCAACATTGTTGTCCTTTTGCCGGCAATATTTTTACTGAACCTGGTCTCGGCAATTTTAATTCGGACCTGGCCGGAAGTTTTTCTGACGCACAATGCGCACGTTTGGCTGATCGCAGCCGAGCTGCTTGGGTTCGCCGGATATTTGGCCTACGTCGTTCGCTTCTATGTCGGTCTCGCTCCGCTCATCGCTGAAGCCCGACACGAATGGCGAGGCATACTTGGCGATCGCGACCAATCTTGAAGCAATCCTGGTTTAGAGATTCGCGAGCGCTTGTCGCGCTTTTTCCACATCCGATGGTCGCAGCACGATGATGCCCTTTGGCGAGTTCGCGCCCGTCGCGAAGTAAGCATATTCGATATTCACTTCAGCGCGCGAGAGCGCGGCGGTAATTTTTCCGAGCACGCCCAGTTCATTTGCCGCTTCGATGCAAAGCACATCATGCTCGAAAGCGAGCACGCCGCGTTCGCCCAAAAGCATCAGAGCTTTGGTCGGATCGCTCACAATCATTCGCACCACTGAATGATCGACTGTGTCCGAAACGGTGAGCGCATGGATGTTGACGCCGGCTTTGGCCAGCGCTTCGCACACGCGCGCTAACGCTCCGGGACGATTCTCAAGAAATACCGCAAGCTGCGTCGTCGTTTCCAGGGAGAGAATGCTCTTCATCTTGAGTTCACGATGACGCGGGCGGTCGCTTCTGACAATAGGGATCGTTCGAGCAATTAGCCAATCACGCGCGCAAATGCCATTGTCGATCCCAATATGGACAAATTCCCCCAATCCGTCGGGCCGATTTCGCGAACTCCTCGACGAACCGTCGGTTTTTTCACGGCCTGCGGGATTGTGATTGCAAATATTATTGGCACCGGCGTCTTCACCAGTCTCGGATTTCAGGTTGCGGATATACAGTCCGGCTTTGCTTTGCTCATGCTCTGGATCGTCGGTGGAATCGCGGCGCTTTGTGGCGCGCTTTGTTACGGTGAACTAAGTGCGGCGCTCCCACGCTCCGGCGGCGAATACCATTTCCTTTCCGAGATTTATCATCCCGCCGTCGGCTTCATGGCCGGATTCATCTCCGCCACGGTCGGTTTCGCTGCGCCGATTGCGCTGGCGGCCATCGCTTTCGGCGAATATTTCCAAGACATGTCTCGTTTCGGCTCGCCGGCAACTCTCTCGTTCGTGGTCGTCTGGATCGTAGCACTTTTTCATCTCAGCAACCTGCGCGTCGGCAGCGTGTTCCAAAATCTTTGGACGCTTTTGAAATTACTCTTGATTGCCGCGCTTATCTTCGCCGGATTTCTTGTCACATCGAAGCAGCCGATCAGTTTTCTGCCCGCGTCTGGCGACTCGATGTCGATCTTCAGTAGCGCGTTCGCGGTCGCGTTGGTTTACGTAATGTATTCCTATTCCGGGTGGAACGCTGCCAGCTATATCATCGGCGAAATTAAAGAGCCGGAAAAAAATGTTCCGCGCTCTCTTCTAGCCGGAACGGTTGTCGTGATCATAGCTTACGTTCTCTTAAACGGAATTTTTCTCGCGACGACGCCGCAATCAGAGATGCGCGGCCAGGTAAAAGTCGGCTTGATTGCTGGACAGCATATTTTCGGCGCCAACGGCGGGCGAGTTGTCGGCGCGCTCATTTGCCTCGGGCTGATCTCGACGATCAGCTCGATGACTTGGATCGGACCGCGCGTTACAATGTCAATGGGCGAAGATCATTGGCTGCTGCGATTACTCGGCCGCAAAAACAAACATGGCGTTCCTACCGCCGCGATCGTCCTGCAACTGCTAATCGTGAACTTGCTTTTGTTGACCCACAGTTTCGAGAGCGTGGTTCAGTACACTCAATTCAGTTTGTTGATTTGTTCCCTCCTGACCGTGGTTGGGGTAATCGTGCTGCGCGTGGCGCGTCCGAACATTTCCCGGCCCTACCGCGTCTGGCTTTATCCCATGCCGCCGCTCATTTTCGCTACCATCACCATTTGGATGATGATTTATCTTTTGCGTTCAAAAACCACAGAGTCAGTGGCCGGTCTCGCTACCGCAGTCGCCGGGTTGTTCCTTTACTTTTGCGCCGGAAGACGCGTCAGTGCTGCCCGATGAGGAAATTTGCCCCCGGAAAAATTACAATTGCCAGATTGTCGATCCTTGCGTTTGCCTGCCGCGCCATAGCCTTCGGCTTAGGCGGGTCGATCTTCGCGCTGGCGCAGGTTGCGAATGCGCAGCCACCACCCGACGACACCGCGCGTTTTCTCGCCGGTATGCCGCTTCCAAAAAATTCGCCGCTCGTTTCGTTAACGAACGATCCGGCATGGCACGAGCATGCCGCGTATTTCGAAAAGATTTTTGCAAAAATGAACAGGCGCCGACTCCTGAAGCTGCACAACTGGGAGGAACAATATTTCCCGGAAGCGAAAGAACATATTCCGGTGGCGTTTTACATGTTCAGCGGCCCCGATTTTCTCTACGTCGACCAATTTTTTCCAAAAGCCGACGTCTACATTCTTTGCGGTAAAGAATCGTTGGGGCCGCCGCCGGATCCGCTCCGGATCGGAGATCATCTTGGCGCTGCGCTGCACAATCTCGAGGAAGCGATGAATTCCTCGCTTCGATTCAGCTTTTTCATCACCAAGGACATGAAAGTGAGTCTCGACTCACAG
>JBEEHZ010000139.1:0-3524 GCA_041167705.1 Verrucomicrobiota bacterium
CCCACGCTCGGCCAAACTGCGGCAAGCGCTTGAGGTCATCCGACGCAACGTCGAACTGGAAGCCCGCTTGATTGACGACCTGCTCGACGTCACGCGTATCGCCAAAGGGAAGTTGCAACTCAGTTTTGAAATCGTAGACGTGCATGAAATCCTGCGCCGGGCCTACGAAATTTGCCGCGAGGACATGGCCAAGAAATCGATCGAGGTAAAATTTGAACTTAATGCCCAAAGTGTCCACGTCGAAGGCGATCCGGCGCGATTGCAGCAGGTATTTTGGAACCTCGTCAAGAACAGCCTGAAGTTTACGCCCGATAACGGTCGAATCACGATGACGACTTCGAACCCGTCCCAGGACGAAATTGAAGTTCGTATCACCGACACTGGAATCGGCATCGAGGAGGAAAAGATCGGAAAAATTTTCAACGCATTCGAGCAGGGCCAAATTTCCATCACCCGCCGCTTTGGCGGACTCGGTCTTGGCCTGGCCATTTCCAAGGCGATGGTCGATGCGCACCGCGGAAAAATTCGCGTCGAAAGTCCGGGCAAAGACAAAGGCTCCACCTTCATTGTTCAGTTGAAAACAGTTGCAGCTCCAGTTCGCGCGGAAAATGGGACGGATGGCGAACGCCCGACCGTTCCGGAAAAGACAAAACCTATCTCACGCCGGCACCGACTTCTCGTCGTTGACGATCATGTCGATACCTGCACCGGAATGAGAATGATGCTCGAACGCCGCGGTTACGACATTACCGTTGCCCACTCGGCCGGTCAGGCGGTCGAAAAAACGCAGCAACAGGATTTTGATTTGCTCATCAGCGACATTGGCCTGCCCGACCGAAGCGGTTACGAGCTGATGAGTGAATTGCGACAAAGCAAAGGCTTGCTTGGAATCGCACTCAGCGGCTTCGGAATGGAGACCGACGTTAACAAAGCCCGCGATGCCGGATTTTCCGAGCATCTCACCAAGCCGATCAATTTCGACCGGCTAGATCAGGCCATTCGTCACCTTCTCGAATCGACATAATGAGTCGTAGCAGACGAAGATGTCGATCTTGTCGCTATTACTGACCGTTGGGCCGCGCTGCCGGCGCCGGCGCTTTCTTGGCCGCAGCTTCCTTTAACTCGCGGGACAGTTTTTCGACACGTTGCCGCATTACCTTGCCGGCCTTGAATTTCACGGTCGCGCGCGATGGAATGACGAAACTGCTACCCGGTTGGTTTGGGTTCCGTCCCACCCGCGGTTTGGTCAATCGCGGCTGGAAAATTCCAAAATTGCGCAGTTCAACCGGAACATTGTTGGCCAAACTGTCGGTAATCTTGTCCAGGGTGCGCTGGACAATGTCGAAGACCTGGTGTTGCACCATTCCGGTCTGGTTGCTAATCGCAACCACGATGTCGCGTTTCGTAAGTTTTGCCATACTCCAAAAAACTAATCGTTCGCCACGGTACAATTGCGGGCACAATTGGCGAAGAAAATTACATTCTTTGGCCCGGGCGGTCTAAGGGCGAGGGGCGATGCGGCTTAGTGCGCCGCTGCGGGCCGTCGCAAAAAACGGTTTAGATAATAATTGAACGCCGTCTGCTCGGCCAACTCCTTGCGTCGCGCTTTCAGCTGGCCTTGCATCAAACCGAGTTTGGTGAAAACGCCGTTCCAATCCGTTTCCAGGCGGCGAACTTCATCGTTGGAGAGATCGCGCACGCCGCGCACAGACACGCCGCGCTGCAAAACGCTCATTGCTTTGCCCGACACGTCCGCAAGCATGTTCAGTTCGCGAAGGACGTACTCAATTTCCTGCAACAGATTGGCGCGGATCTCGGTAAACTGACGTTCCTGCTCGGTCGATATGATTGGTTTGGCCCTATCCAGACCGTAAGTAATGAGATCATGGAGCTTTTTCCAGTTCCCCAACTGCAACGTGACTAAACGGAGCTTTGTCTCGAGATTTTTGTCGCGCATGGGAACGATTTAAACACTGACCAGCTCTAGTGTTTCGTCGAGTTTTTGCAGATTATCGATGAGCAGATGCGCCCACGGCCGGTTCACCGTTTGCTCCTGGCTGATGATTCCCTCTTCAAAGTAGAAACGGCCCTGGCGCCAGCGGAAAATCTCCGCCACCGCCGCTTCGCCTTCCACCGAACCGAACACTGCATGTCGCACCGAGCCTTGCTGGAGATAGATTTCGCTGTTGCCGCGGCCGGACTTAAAGGTGAAGCGTCCGCTCCGCTGGCTTAAACAACTCATTTGTAAAATTTCGGCGGCCGAAAATTGGTTAAGATTTCCAATGAGCGAATGGCAGGGATCGATTCCCTCCGAAGCTGTGCCCTGCGAATCGAGCGACCGAACAAAACGCGCCAAAGTCACTCGCAAACGTCGATCGCTCCGCGCCGCTGAGAGCAACTCGATGTTCTGCTCCTTTGCCTTCGGAGCGACATCCGAGCGGCGCCCGTTTTGAAGCAAACAAGCGATGGTCAGAGACGGAAAATGCTGCCGCAGATTTGTCGCCTGCTCGACGGCAAGCGCAGCGTCTCCTTCGATGATCAGGCCGTCGAAATTCTCCTCGAGCAACGCTTGGACGGCTTCGGATAAGTTCCGCACGATCTGCGTTTCCAAATCCTCGACCTCGTCGAGAATGGCGAGCGCCCGGTCTTGGAAGACAGGGTCGGCGTTTATGGTCAGGAGTCTAGTTTCCATAATTCCCAAACAACTCTAAGGAGTTATAGCAGGAACCTTGCCCACCCTGTCCGTGCCGGCCGACTATCCTACTTTCGCCAGCTTTCCCGCTTCGGCGGCTCGGCAAAATGTTCGGGGGCAACCGCGTGCGCCGTCCGAAAATGGATCTTCGCTACTTGCCGAAGCATCTCTGGACCCTTTTCTTTAACGATCTTTTCACCAGCAGTTTTTACTGCCGGCGATACCCCCCGCTCCAATCGCACTCCCAGACTTTTTCCTTCCCGGTCGAGCCAGTTAATGAAGGCCTCGCGAGCCAGAATCGAGGCCGCCGCGACCGCAATGTCTGATTCCGCGCGCGGCCGTTGTTGGATGTTGATCTTCTGCCCATGCCGAAGCAACGATTGCTCGATCACCCGCGCATCCGCGAATTGGTCGGACAACGAGCGCGGGCAGTCCGGTCTCTTGGCCAGCAAGTTTTCGATCACCCGGGCGTGGCCCCAGGCCAGGAGCTTATTCAGGTTGCCGAATTTCTCATACAACTCGTTGTATTTCGCCGGCCCGATCGACACGACATCGACTAAGCCCATCGAATTTTTGCGAATTGCATCTGCCAGCGCCCGGATCCGCGCGTCGGACCCGATTCGCTTGCTGTCCTGCACTCCCGCCTCAATCAGTTTTCGCGCGATTCCGGGGTCCACATAAACGCCCGCGATCACCAGCGGTCCGAAAAAATCGCCCTTTCCGCTTTCGTCTACACCGAAATGCGGTTCGAACATTTCGGGCGCGTGCACTTCCTCATAGCCAAGCTTTGCCTCGCCCAGAATCTTCGGCTCCAGCTCGAACTGGACGAACT
>JBEEHZ010000140.1:0-7335 GCA_041167705.1 Verrucomicrobiota bacterium
TTTGAGCACTACGGCATTTTCATCAAACCGGCTGCGCTCGAAAAATACGAGCAGTACCTCGGCAACAATCGTCGGAACGAGAAGGAGATGGAGCCGCGAATCGAAATCACTGGTCATCTCCACAATCCCGAAGCGCTCAAGGACGCGAACATCAAGGAGTACGAAATAGGGCTCGATTCGGTTTTCTTGGATCCCAACAATCCAACCAACGATCGTCCGCACTTTCTTTACGTTCCGCCAACCGACCACGTCGCGAAGATTGAAAAGGAAGACGTTGAGCGAATCGATTCATTCGGACCATGGCACAGTGCATATTTCGCGAGTTACTTCACCATTACCGGTTTGCACGGAGCGCACGTGCTCGCCGGCGTCCTCGTTTTCATTTACATGTGGTTGCCCGTTAGCAAAAAACTTTACCAGCGCAATCCCGAACACCTGGCCAATCGGGTCGAGGTGTGCGGCCTTTTCTGGCACTTTGTCGATCTTGTCTGGATTTTTGTCTTCCCGCTTTTCTATTTGCTTTAAGCCATGAACAATCCGCCTGACATCTCGCAAGACCCGGCCGAACACGAGGAGTACGCCCACGGCATCCAAAAGCACGTCAAAGGCTACTTATTGGTGGGCGCCGCGTTGATTTTTTGCACCGCCCTCACGGTCGGATTGTCGTATGTGAATTTCGGCTCGCAAAAAGCGAACATCATCGTCGCCCTGCTCCTCGCGGCCTTTAAAGTCAGCCTCGTTGGCGCAGTCTTTATGCATCTCGCCGCCGAAAAAAAATTGATCTACCGGGTCCTGATTTTCACCGGCTTTTTCGTCTTCGCTCTTTTTTGGCTCATCTATCTTGCCTGGTACAACCCCATCGTTCGCTAATGTCGCTCAAAGCGTTCCACATCATCTTCGTAATTTTTTCGACGCTGCTCGCCGTGGGCGTCGGTGGCTGGTGCATCTGGGTCAATCTTGTTGAAGGGGCGCCGGTTTATCTCGCGGGCGCGGTCGCGTCGTTCGCTTGCGCGCTTGCGCTCGTCGTCTACGGCGTCTGGTTTTATCGAAAAATGAAACGGCTCCGCATCATCACATGAAAAAAGTTTTGGCGATCCTGTCGTTGTCGATCGTGCTCGTCGCGCAACAGGCGAGCGCGTGTCCGTTTTGCTACGGCGCGAAAGACGGCAAGTCGAGCGAGCACATGGCCGTGGCGATTTGGTTCCTTTTTGGCGCTGTGATGTCGGTGGTCGGTGGGATCGGTGCGTTCAGCTTCAAGATTTGGCGACACGGCCGGATGCCGCTCGAGCCGCATCAGGAAATCGACGAAGAAGATTTGGAGAAGTATGAGTAGCCTCGCGCTCATCAACGAATTTTTGGGACAGCCGCCAAATGCTTCGGAGCATGGCTACCAGATTGATCACATTCTCGAATTTTCGCACTGGTTCATGGGTGCGCTTTTTGTCGGATGGTCCGCCTTTTTCGTTTTTGTGCTGATCCGGTTTCGGAAGAGCCGCCACCCCAAAGCCGATCACGCCGGTGTTCGCAGCGGAATTTCCACCCACCTCGAGTTTTCGGTTGTGTTGATCGAGGCGGTGTTACTGATCGGGTTCGCGATTCCCCTTTGGGCGAAACGGGTGAACGAATTTCCGTCGACCCAGGACGCGATTCTGGTTCACGTGGTTGGTCAGCAGTTCAACTGGACTTTCCATATGCCAGGCCCCGACGGCCAATTCGGGCGGCGCGAAATTGGTTTGGTAACGAATTCGAATCCGCTCGGCATCGATCCAAACGATCCTGCCGGCAAAGACGATATCGTCGTGCTCGGCGAATTGCACGTGCCCGTCAATCGGCCCGTCATTATCGAGCTCTCTTCAAAGGATGTGATCCACAATTTCGACCTACCGCACATGCGCATCGCGGCCGACGCGATTCCTGGCTCGCTTATCCCGATGTGGTTCAAGCCAATCAAAACCGGCAATTATGAAGTAGTTTGCGCTCAGCTCTGCGGTCTCGGGCATTATGGAATGAAGGGAATGGTCGTAGTCGATGAACCGGCCGAGTATCAAACATGGTTGAAAGAGCGCGCTGAATTGGCCGGAACGCAAAATGCGCCGCCGGCGCCGCAACGGCCGGCCGGCGAACAACCGGTCGGTCCAACACCGAGCACAGTTCCGCCGCCGGGCGCGCCAAAAAACGAAAATCCCGCCGCAAAACCGGAACAGAAGCCGGCCCAACCTGCGCCAACCCCGAGCGGCGAGTAATCGAAGCGCTCAAACGTGGCGCAAAGATCGACATCGTCGGCGCGTTGGCTCAATCGATTCATTTGGTTCACCGCCCTTGCGACGCTGCTGCTAATTTGCAGCGGGGGAATGGTCACAAGCAACGGCGTTGGCCTCGCCGTGCCAGATTGGCCAACGACCTTCGGCTACAACATGTTTCTCTTTCCGGTCTCGAAATGGATCGGGGGCGTTTTATTCGAACACACTCATCGCCTGATCGCATCGACGGTCGGATTTCTCACCATCATTCTCGCGGTCTGGCTTTGGCGAACCGAAGATCGACAATCGGTCAAGACACTGGGCCTTATCGCTGTCGCCGGTGTGATTCTGCAGGGGATTTTGGGCGGCCTACGCGTGACGATGTTGAAAGACCAAATTGGAATCTTTCATGCCTGTCTCGCGCAAGCCTTTCTCGGTTTAATCGTGCTCATCGCGATCGTGACCACAAATTTCTGGCGTTCGCGCCCCCCGGTGGGCGTCGATCTAAAAAAATTCGCGCCGATCAAAACACTCGCGATCGCAACGACAATCGCGATCTACACGCAGCTCGCGCTCGGTGCGACAATGCGGCATCAACACAAAGATTTGGCGATCCTTGATTTTCCAACGGCGAATGGCGCGTGGATTCCGGACACGAGCGCGCCTGCGTTGGCAAAGACCAATGCGTGGCGCGACGCACGCGCGCTTTCAGATGTGGATGCATTTCAAATCTGGCTGCAAATGGCGCATCGATTTCTCGCGACCTTGATCGGGATTGCCGTGCTCGCCTTTTGCGTGCGGGTCGTGAGCGTCCCGAGCCACATGACCACGCTTCGACGATTGTCGATCTTGTGGGTCGTTTTGTTTTTTCTTCAGTTCACTCTCGGAGCGTGGACAATCTGGAGTAATAAGGCGGCCGATATCGCTACAGCGCATGTCGCAGTTGGCGCGATCATGTTATCGTTGGGCGTGAGCGCCTGGGCAATTTGCTCGCGCATTTTGCAAACGACTAATGGATGAAAGCGGCAATAATTGAACCGGATCAGATCGAAGTCCGAAGCTCGCGCTCCGGATTCATCCGCGATTTGATTGAGTTGGTTAAAGCGCGGCTGACGCTGCTCGTTTTACTGACAACGGCTGTCGGTTTTTATCTCGGCGCTGACAATCCGATCAACTACGCCGCGCTGCTGCATACTGTTCTTGGAACAGCGGCGGCCGCAGCCGGTGCCGCCGCGCTCAATCAGTGGTGGGAATACAAACTCGACGCATTGATGCAGCGAACGCGTTCGCGTCCGGTTCCGGCCGGGCGAATGCGGCCGCGAGACGCTGTCGTCCTGGGCGCCGCATTGTCGATCTTCGGCGTCGCCTATCTCGCGTTCGTGTGTAATACGCTCAGCGCGGCCCTCGCCGCGATCACCATCATTATTTATGTGTTCGCTTATACGCCGTTGAAACGCATCAGCACGTTCAACACGGCCCTCGGCGCCGTGCCTGGTGCATTGCCGCCGATGATTGGTTGGGCGGCGGCGCGCGGAACACTCAATGCGGGGGCGTGGATGCTTTTCGCGATTCTGTTTTTTTGGCAACTACCGCACTTTTTCGCGATTGCGTGGATGTATCGCGACGATTACGCCCGCGCCGGTTTTCAAATGATTTCGAGTGATGACCCCAACGGTGAACGTAGCGCCAGTCAAAGTGTCTTCTTCTGCATGATTCTTTTTGTCGTGGCTGGCCTGCCGGCGTTTCTTGGAATCGCCACGGTCTTTTATCTTTTGGCCGAGTTGATCCTCGGAGCGGTGTTTGTCGCTGTTGCGATGCGGTTTTTGAGAACGCGCTCGCGGTCGGATGCGAGACGATTGTTCATCACATCAATTATTTACCTGCCGCTGTTACTGGGCGCGCTGGTGTTGAGTAAAGCATGAATGCGAGCACGACCACTTTGGATCCCCGGTCATCGAGAACTGCGAGGATTTGGAAGACCGTCCTGATCGCGATTCCAATCGTCACCCTGGCGCTTTTGCTCTGGCTGCGACAGCTCGAAGTGACTGCGCTTCGCCAGCGCACCGTTTCTTCTTACGGAGCGGTTCCCGAGTTTGTCCTCGTGAACCAAGACGGACAAAATTTCGGTTCGGCTCAATTGCGCGGCAAAATCTGGATCGCCGATTTCATTTACACGACTTGCCCCGGACCCTGTCCGATGCTTAGCAGCCGGATGAGTGAATTGCAGAAGCCGTTCGAAAAAACGGACGTCCATCTTGTCTCGTTTTCCGTTGATCCAGCGAAAGACACGCCGCAGGTTTTGCGCGGCTACGCCGAGAAGCTGCAGGCCCAGCCGGGCCGCTGGGATTTTCTGACCGGTCCGCAATCAACGATTTACAATTTATCGCGCAACGGATTCAAACTCGCAGTCTCGGACGGCAGCGAAGAGCAAGGAATTCCGGTCCACAGCACGCGGATGATTTTGGTGGACCGGCACGGCACGATTCGCGGTTATTACGACGCGACCGAAGTCGACGCGGTCACCAAAATGGTGGCGGACACAACCCATCTGCTGCGCGAGCAGCCGGGAGAAAAGACGATTCGTTAGGCCAGAAGATCGGTCGCAGTTACCGATTGTCTTCAAACCAGCTGACGATCTTGTAATTGTTGATTATGCCGGTTGAGCCGAGCCTTTCGTCATAATGCAGGTTCGACACGCCCGTCATGGTGACGGTCTTGCCAACGACTGAGCCATAGACGTGCCCGTTTGTTCCGCCTCCATTCACTGTCACGTCGTGGCCCGGTGCATAGATCGACGCGGTGATCTGACTATTACCGCCGATGTTGACATGTTCCGAAGAATTCGTTGGAGGCTGAATGCCGTACAACATGAGATCGCCGGGCTGGTTGTTACTGTTCAGGACGCCGTTCCCGCTGATGTCGACGTTGCCGCCGAAATAAATCGTAGCGGTGACTCCGGGCTGAACAACAATTTGTCCGGTGACGGACATATCACCAATAACGTAAATTTCGATATACGTTTGGCTGCCGTCCGGATTTCCCGCCAGGGTGAGGGTTTTATTTCCTGACAATGAAATGCTGCTAAAGGTGTAACGCGAAGCCACGGAACCCTTAGTCGCGACGGCGTTGAGGGTGGTCGCCCCGTTTATGGATCCGGCCGATGAATCCGCCCACGAAGGAGCGCCGATGGGAATCGGTTCCTGGTAAAAGTCGGTACGTTCAGTTCCTGTAATGTTGGCCGCGCCGCTGACGGTTCCGGCATTGGTTGCCACGTCGCCATAAATTTGCGCATTCCCAGCCTCGATTAACTGCCCATCGGTAGCGATGTCGCCATTTTCCTGTCGTTTGGCTGGATCATAAAGACCGTTCGTCGATTTAGTTGGATCGGTTGAATCGTAGCTGTCGACCACGATGTTCTGATTCGTCAAATCGACCACGCCGACTGACATGATGGCCTGGTCGAATGCAGAAATGGGTCGGACGATTGCTTCGATTCGGCGCGAGACCTGAGGTGCGTCGAGCGAATGTGATGTTAAAATGCCATTGGTGAAACGCTCCCAGCGCAAGCTTAGTCTGCGCAGTTTTGTGTCCTGCGGATTATCACTCGCACGGGCCGGGCCGGTAATCGGGATCGTGCCCACGGTTCGGATCCGATAATACTGCCATGAGTTCGTCGGATCGATTAGTTGTGACGGGGCATCGACATTCGCTTCGATCGTCATCGGCGTGCCGCTGAGACCGGCGTTCGGAATCGTGGTCAGCTCGTAACCGGTAACTTGGTTTCCGGGCGGATTATTCCATCCATCCCAAGCGTTATTCGGTGGTGGGTAAAGCGACTTACGAAGCTCGACGATTGCGAGGTCAATCCCGGACTCCGCGGCCAGCAACGCTTCCTGCCATGTCGATGTTTGAAGTGCGTTTTGGTACTTGGCGGTAACGAGCCGCACAGTTTCCATCGCGATCAAGGAAAGGATGCCGATGACCAGGACGGTCCAAACCAATACACTACCCGCTTTGGTCGAATGCTGGCGCCGCATTAGTAAACGCTGCTTTGAATGTCAGTGCGGCTGTTGCGCAGCAGAGTCGTATTGTAAAATGCGGTCGCGGATGTTGCCGCCGCGGACGCGCCACCGGAGTTGAATGTCGGATTAAAGGTAATTTGAGTCGTGACCACCTTTCCGGCATCGGTGACATCGAAGGTGAAGTCTTGAACATTCACGGCCAGAGGCAGGGCCGGAGCATTATCCTGCTGTCGGTAAATGGTCCCGGCCATCAGATAATAGTGGATTCTGACCGAGCTGCCGCTCGCTCCATAAAAGACACCTCCCTGACCATCCAGCGTAGGCGTCTGCGGATTGCCGGTCTGGTCGTAATAGGCCGGGATGTAGATTGTCGTGTCGTTTTGGGCGGCTTGAACAGAGACAGCGCGGCGCAAATCAAGCGCCATGTAATCGGAAATGCGCATTTCGTCGGCGTGATTGAGAGAAAAATCGCTGGTCGCCACGTAATTTCTTTCCAAGGAAGTAAAGCCCATCAACAGGCCGAGGCTGATCGAACAGAAGATTGATGTTGAAACGATGAGCTCGGAAATCGCGAATCCAACTTGCGTTCTTGGCAAAGATCGACGGTGGAACGCAGTTACCATTTCGCAACGCCTCCCTTGGCCAGAATGGCAACAATTTGCCTCGAGATTATCCGGTCAGGCGCGGCGGTGTAGTTTACAGTCCAGATGATTTTTACCGCGTTCTCGCCCAACAACGCCGAGTTGTTAGCGACGATGCTGACCGCGCCATTTGTTCGGGTCAGTTGCGTGTTCCCAACGGTGCTGCTGCCGTAAGGCACCAGGGTTAATGTTTCGCTGATGTTGTTTAACTGGTTGGCGCCCGGCGCGTCAGTATTGAGCAGGTTCGTCAGCAGCCAGCTCGCATCGGTCACCTGGTGCCAAT
Organism: Verrucomicrobiota bacterium; assembly: GCA_041167705.1. Classification (GTDB taxonomy): domain Bacteria; phylum Verrucomicrobiota; class Verrucomicrobiia; order Chthoniobacterales; family UBA10450; genus AV40. The sequence continues at coordinate 7,187 of JBEEHZ010000140.1, forward strand.
TCGCGATCCGCATCGCTTCGATCCGTTGCTGCAAAACCTGACTTGCACACGCCGCCTCGCGCGCCATTTGGATTGTGTCCATGGCGGAAGAGTTCAGGAGAAAGAGGGAGCCGAGGAACAAAGCCGAGACGGCAGTGGCGATCGTGCAC
>JBEEHZ010000141.1:0-2929 GCA_041167705.1 Verrucomicrobiota bacterium
ACGGGCGTGAAGAATTTTGGCGGTCTACTCGACCAGAATTTGCGCCTGCTCCCGATCGAGTGTTTGCCGGGCGATTTGCCCGACAGAATTACGGTCGATGTATCGGCGCTCAACATTGGAGATGCCATTCACGTTCGCGACATCAAACTTCCACCGGGTGTGACCGCAAAGGTCCAACTGGATCTCACCGCGTTTTCGGTGATGGCGCCGGTGATCGAAGAAGAGCCGGTTGCGGCTGAAGCTGAGGCCGCCGCTGCGGCTGGTCCGGAAGTGATCACAGCCAAGAAGGAAGAAGGCGAAGAAGCGGCTCCCGCTGCTGGCGCGAAGGGCGCCGCCGGTGCTGGGGCGAAAGGTGCGGGCGCACCTGCGGGCAAGGGTGGCGGTCCGGCTCCGAAAGAAAAAGAGCAGAAGAAGTAGGTGGATCGAGCGCTCCGCGCTCGATGTTAAGTGGCGGCGCAGCCGCAAAAATTTTATCATCGCCCGCGGAGCGGCCGATCCCCAAGCTCATGTCGAATTCAAACGAATATCCTTTCGCGCCAATTCGCCTGGTCGCAGGGTTAGGAAATCCCGGTGCCGAATACGCCCGCACTCGCCACAACATCGGGTTCATGGTTGTCGATTGTCTCGCTCACGAATCTGGAGCGGCTTGGGAGAAATCGAGCAAATGGGACGCGGCCACGACAAAATTTCGCGATGTCACGTTAGTTAAGCCTGCGAGCTACATGAATCACAGTGGCCATCCGCTTTTTGCAATCGCTCAATTCTTCAAAATTGCGCCGCAGGAAATTTTCGTTGTGCTCGATGATTTTTCGTTACCGCTTGGTCGATTGAGAATTCGGCAAAGCGGCGGTCCGGGCGGCCACAACGGCCTTGAATCGATCATTGTCCAGTTTGGGACCGAAGAGATTCCGCGATTGCGCGTGGGAATCGGTCCCGCCCCGGCTGAAGGAGCGATTGATTACGTCCTTAGCAATTTTTTCGAGGAGGAAAAAGAACTCGTAAGATCGACAATCACCCGAGCGGCTGACGCGGCGAAATGCGCGATTGACAAAGGCGTCGTTTCCGCGATGAACACTTTCAACAAAATCGAAGAAGAATCATGAAGAATCGTTACGAAGCACTGCTCGTCCTCAACTCTCAGGGGAAAGAGGAGAGCGTGCATGACATTGTCGAGCGTTTGGAATCCGAATTCAAAAAAGAGGGCGCCGAGATTGAGCAGGTGCAAAAGATGGACAAACGCCAGTTCGCCTATGCGGCCGGTCCGCTCGACGCCGGTTTTTATGTGAACTTTGTCTTTCAGGCCGACCCTGACTTGATCACAAAGCTGCGGTCCAAATTTAAACTCGACCCGGAAGTTTACCGTCAGCATTACCAGCGGCTGCGCGAGAAGAGCGAAAAGAAGGAACGGAAGGAAAAGCCGGCGAAAAAGTTGGCACCTTCCAAGTAAATCCGCTAAGACTGGCGCATGGCCAGTTTCAATAAAGTCATTCTCCTCGGAAACCTGACGCGCGATCCCGAAGTGCGTTATACCCCCAAAGGCAGCGCCGTTTGCGACGTCGGCATTGCCATTAATCGTCAATACACCCTCGACAGTGGCGAGAAACGCGAAGAGGTCACGTTTGTCGACGTTGTTCTCTGGTCGCGGCTCGCGGAAATCGCCGGTGAGTATTTGAAGAAAGGCCGGCCGGTTTTTATCGAAGGCCGACTCCAATTGGACACGTGGGATGATAAACAAAGCGGGCAAAAGCGAAGTAAATTGCGCGTGATTGGCGAAACGATGCAATTGCTTGGCGGTCGTCCTCCCGGTGCAGGCGGTGGCGCAACCGAAGGCGCCGAAGCCGGACGAGAATCGCGGCCGAGTAAACCTGCTCCCCCGCCGAAAGCCGGCGCCGCAGCGGAACCGGACGACGACGAAATTCCGTTTTAGATTTTTTGTAGGGGAAGCTGTTAGCTTCCCAGGGACGACAGCGTCGTCCCCCACAGGAATTTATGAATTCCACCGAAGCATGCATCGCGCTTAACATGCTGCCGACCGTTGGGCCGGTGCGCTTACGAAAGCTCCTGCAGGTTTTCAAAGAGCCGCCGGCGATCCTGGCCGCTAAACGGACTGAGCTTCGCAAAGTCGAAGGAATTGGCGGCGAAGTCGCCGATCAAATTTCAAACTGGGAGTCGATTGTCGATCTTCCAGCCGAGCTGAAACGCGTCAAAGATTTCGGCGCGACAGTAATCACGCAGAGTTCACCCTCGTATCCGAAATCGCTGCGGGAGATCCACGCGCCGCCGATTGTTCTTTATGTCTGGGGCGAAATTCAGGAGCGCGATCATCATGCGCTCGGAATCATCGGCGCGCGTCGCACGACGCATTACGGCAGCGAGTCGGCGAAGAAGCTCGCTTATCAACTTGCCTACGCGGGATTGACGGTGATCAGCGGTCTCGCGCGCGGGATCGATACCGCTGCGCATCAAGGCGCGCTGGCGGCGAAAGGACGCACGATTGCGGTCATCGGCTCGGGATTGTCGAAGTTATATCCGCCCGAAAATGGCGCGCTCGCTGAGAAAATTTGCAACGGCAGCGGCGCGATCGTGTCTGAGTTCTCGATGGAAATCGAACCTGACCGGCAAACGTTTCCGATGCGCAACCGGATCATCTCCGGTTGGAGTCACGGGATTCTCGTGGTCGAAGCCGGCGCCAATAGCGGCGCGCTGATCACTGCCTCGCAGGCGTTGGAACAGGGGCGCGCGGTTTATGCTGTGCCCGGACACATCAACGCGCCGAGCGCAATCGGATCGAACCGGCTCATCCAGCAGGGCGCGAAACTGGTCATGGACGCCAACGATATTCTTGATGATCTCAAAATTCTACTACCGGAAACAAAACCGTCGCCCCACGCGGCCGCGCGGCCGCTTCCTCCGCTCTCGGACGAAGAGC
>JBEEHZ010000142.1:0-3876 GCA_041167705.1 Verrucomicrobiota bacterium
AACCTGGGCCGAACCGTCAAGCCCGATTTGATCCTCCTGGATATTTCCATGCCAGGAGGTGATGGCTTCCAACTGGCGGAAACCTTTCACAAAATGCCCGAAACAAAGGGAACGCCGATTATTTTCATTACCGCGTCGAAGAATCCGCAACTCCTGCAAAAGGTGACGAACTTGGGGGCCGTCGGCCTGTTCGAAAAACCATTCGATACCGAAAAACTGCTCTACAGCATTGAGCGCGAATTAAATCGCATGGACTCATTGACTGCGCGGAAATCCGCTGCATCCGCGGACCTAAAACCGGATCATCAGCGGCCCAAGCAGGTTCTCATCATCGAAGATGACCAGAACCTCGCCATGGCCCTGGCCCTTCGGCTCAAAGCCGCCGGCTACGGAACTACGACGACCTATGACGCGTTGACAGGATTGAACGCCGCCGTCAGCAATCCTCCAGCTCTCGTTCTGTTGGACATCTCCATGCCCGCCGGCAATGGCTTTTCCGTTGCCGAACAAATTCAAACTCTGATTCCCAGGCCTACTCCGATTATTTTTCTTACCGCGAGCAAGAAGCCCGATTTCCGGGAGAAGGCAAAAAAATTGGGGGCGGCCGGATATTTTGAGAAACCATACGAGGCGGAAGAACTTTTTGGCGCGATTCGACAGGCACTAGCTTGATGACCTCGTTGCTACATGCAGCACGGAGGGAAAGAGCATGAACCTGTCTTACGTTCAGAAACTCTTGATCGCGGCGGACCCGTTCTCCGCTGTACGAACGAATTTTCGAGTTTGGAAAAGGAAACTAAGAGCAACGCGCGCGACGCCTAAAGTGCGCAGGCTCTCACGGGGGCGCCATCTCACGGTGGAGCAACGGGAGGATATCTCAACTGAGCTACAAGATTCGATGATGGGGCCGGTCTCAATCACGGCTGCCGCATCCGATCGGGAAGCGGTCTGTTATGAAGGCGAGATCGCGAACGTGCTCGAGGACACGGGATTTACGGTCGAAATTGATAACGCAAAGAGAAAGCCGTCCGCGGAGCACGTACCGGCGGGCATTGAGATGACCGTCAAGGAAGAAACGGTTCGGCCAATTCATGCTTACCGGATTGTTCGCGCATTTCGAAGCGCCGGAGTGGCGATCGCGACGCGAATAAACGGGAACCGGGGCAAAAATAACACTCTTTACATCACGGTGGGTCCCGACGATGCGCCGGGTGTTGCTCCGCTCGTAACCCGGACAGCAGCCAAATGGCGATTGAAGGTTCGGCGAACCCTGGTCGAGAAATGGAAAAGGAAGTTCGCATCTGGCCCGCGGGGTCCCGGCCAAGCTGATTAGCGCCATCAACGTTGCCTCATGAAGAAAGAACTTTTTATTTGCGACAGTTGTGGCGCGAGAACGCGGCTTGATAATAGACAGCGCCACTGGTGTAGCGTGTGTGACCAGGGCGCGCCGGTGGAGATGAGGTACGGGAGAAACAAAAAACCGTTAGTTCTCGATAAAGTCGTTGACGACATCATGCTGGAAGGCGCCGCTGTCCACTCCGCTCAGAGTGCGTACCAGGAACGCGATTTCGCACTGCACGCGACCGCATCCAGTCACGATGCCGTTCACGAATCGGTGAACGTGTGTTCGTGAACAACTAACGACCGACGGCACATTCCTAGCTGCTTTTCCCAGACACCTGCCCTCTCCAAGGCCGGCTCTTTTTCATGAACAAACAAATCATCGATGAGCTTCTTTTGGCGATGATTCGCACCGGAGATGGAGTGTCCGATCTGCTCTTTACCATCGGTAAGCCCCCGTACGTCGAGTCCCATGGTTGCCTGAGCGAATTCCCGATCAAAATGCCGGCAGCCGTTCTTGGGTCGAAGGAAATCGATCAACTTGCCGATCACATTATCAATAACGATGAGCGACTCAGGCGAGATCTGGTAAATTTGGGTTCGTGCGACTGCAGTTATGCGCTCAAAGATCTTGCCCGGTTTCGCGTGAACATTTTCCAACAAAACGGCCGGCAGGCGATTGTGATGCGAAAGTTGCAATCCGAAATCCCAACCCTCGAGATGCTCGGATTGCCACCGGTCTTTCACGAAATCATCAAGGAAAGAACTGGTATCGTCTTTGTCACCGGCGCCACCGGGAGCGGCAAAACAACGACGCTTGCCGCGATGCTCAACGAAATAAATCAAACGCAGCCGATTCATATCGTCACACTTGAAGACCCCATTGAATTTTTGCACCCGCACCGGCGTGCCATCTTTCATCAACGCGAACTCGGCAAAGATTTTCCAGATTTCGTGCAGGGTCTCCGCGCGGCGCTACGCCAGGCGCCCAAGGTAATTCTGGTCGGCGAAATTCGCGACCGCGCCACCATGGAGATTGCGATGACGGCGTCGGAAACCGGTCATCTCGTCTTTACCACGCTTCACACCATCAGCGCGGGCCAGACCATCAACCGCATCCTCGGAATGTTTGCCAAAGACGAAGAACAAATGCTTCGCCAACGTCTCGCCGATACCGTGCGTTATGTTGTGAGCCAGCGGCTGGTGAGCAAGATTGGTGGTGGCCGCCTGCTGCTAACGGAAATCATGGGCAACAGTATGCGCACCCGTGAAACACTTCTTTACGGCGAAGGCGAGAATCGCACTTTTCAGGAAATCATCGAAGCGGGCAGCTCGCTCGGCTGGCACAGTTTCGATCAATCTTTGCTCAAAGCCTACGAATCCGGATTCATCAACGAAGAGACCGCGCTCATCTTCTGCGCACACAAACACAAAATGCGCCGAGACGTCGACATGCTGAAGAAGCTCCAAGCAAAGACGTTTGAAGCGCCATCCGGTTTGCAGTTGCAAGAGACTATAAAAGAACCAGCGGCTTTGGTTCCTCAAACCGGTTAATGAAAACAGACCCAGAATCATCGGCCGTCGCGGCACCGACCACAGAGCATTTGAAAGAAGAGTTGCGCCCGCAGGTCAACGCCATCGTCGAAATGGCCAAACTGCTCAAAACGAAGGCCGAGAGCGATGAAAACGTTCAGCAAATTCTCACCGCAGCGCGCGCGCTGCTCGGTGAGATCGATCGAGAACCGACAGAGCCTCGGGACAGCGACAAAGCGTTGGAGCCAGCATCGACCGAGCGCTGCGACGTGCTCCACATTGAGGACAACCCGAGAGTCTTTGCGTCAGTAAAGCTGCTTCTCGGAAGCAAGCGCGCCCTCAAAGTGTTGCAGGCGACAAACGGCGAAGCCGGCTTCGCTCTGGCGCAGACACGTACGCCAAAATTAATCCTGCTCGATCTCGATCTGCCGGACATGCACGGATCGGAAGTGATCCAGAATCTGCAAAAAGACCCGGCAACGGCAGGCATTCCGGTCGTTGTCATCAGCGGAGATGCCACGCCAAGCCAGATCGAGCGGTTGCTCGTTCTCGGTGCACGAAATTATCTGACTAAACCTTTCAGCGCCGAACCATTCCTCGCTGTCGTGGATGAGGTCATCAGATAAGAACCGGCGCAGTTCAGACTTTTTGTTCGGTTTTTTCCTGGAGAGTGTCGTGAACGGTCGCAAGCAACTCTTGCGTGCTGTAAGGTTTTGCCAGGAAATTCTTCACGCCGAGAGCCTCAAAGTCGGCCAGCCCGGCTTGTTCGCCCTGTCCGGTTGAAGCAATGATCGGCAGATCGGATTTCATCTTCTTGAGTGCGCGGGCCAACACCGCGCCATCCATGTAAGGCATCGAAACATCGGTCAGGACAAGACGGATCGACTGCATTTGTTGGGCGAAAATCGCCAGCGCCTCCGGCCCGTCGCTGGCGGAAACGACATCATAATGGTGCTTTTCCAGAATCATCTTTGTGACCCCTAAAATGTTCGGCTCGTCGTC
>JBEEHZ010000143.1:0-3500 GCA_041167705.1 Verrucomicrobiota bacterium
GCGCGGTTTTGCACCAACGTCAGACCATTGCGGTCTTTGATTTCACCGCGCACTGACGGGATTCTCACCGTCGCTTGCGAGCTGCCGCGGATTTGTGCCGTCCACTCCGCGCCGTGTGCGACCTGGATCCACCACAGCCGGAGTCCAAGCGCGGCCATCCCCATCAGCATCAACAAGCCGACAAATTGAATTCTTAATCGCGGACTAAGTCGACGTTTGTTCATTCGAAACTCCTGTCGGGCAAATACGGATAACGCGTGACCCGCGCGACCCAGTTCAAGATCCAGAAAATAACGGGCGCCATCAGCATCGCCATCAACCCCGGCCCCCCAATTTGCCACCAGACTTCGCGGCTAAAGAAAAACGAACCGCGCCGGAACGTGATCATGAGATATTGCGCCAAAATAATTGACGAGGTGCAGATGCCGGTCAGCACACAATGAACTTCCCAGCGGCCACGAATGAACAAGGGCCTTAAGCCATGCATAATTCCCGCTAGAACCGCGTAGAGAAGTATCGACCAGCCCAGCGAGATTTCAACTTTCGAGCCGATCACCTGCACCGTCAGCGCGTCGAGTAAAACGCCGGCGAACAGCGCCAGCGCCAGCATCAACGGGAACGGCAGCGCCATTGCGCCGTAAAATACCAGCACCGGCGCGATGTAAATGTGCGCGTGATACATCCAGTCTAGCGGCGGAATAAAGAACTCCGTGATTTGGGCCACGACCACCAGGAGAAGCAGTATGAAAAAGAAAATCATTTCCGCCCCGTGACCACGAACACGTCCTCCAAGTGGGACAAATCCACCGCCGGCGCCAGTTTCGCCTGACCGTCCAGTTCGCGAGCGCGAAAACTTTTCACCGTTCCAACGAACAAACCGGACGGAAAAACTCCGCCGACACCGGACGTGTAAGCTTTTTGTCCCGGCTGCAGGTTTGCTTGCTTCGTCAAAAAATTCAGATCAAGCAACGGCGCCAATCCACCCGAGACGCGCTCGCCCGAAACAATTCCCTGCTCGCGCGTGCCTTCGACTGTTGCGGCCACTTTGCAATTTTCATCCGTCACCAGAAGCACGACTGAGATCGTGTTGCTCACGGTGGTTGTTTTGCCGACCAACCCTTCGTCCGTCACCACCGGCATATCCGTTTCGATGTGATCTTCTTTGCCGCGATTAATCGTCACCGTATGCCACCAGGTCGATGCGTCGCGCGTCACAATTTCCGCCGGGATCAATTTGAAGACCGAGCGTTCGCGATAATTGAGCGCATGGCGCAACCGGTTCACTTCATGCTCGACATCACGCAGGGCCGAATTCGTCGCCCGCAGCTGACGATTGTCGACTCGCAGTGAAGCGTTCTCGCGTTCCAATTCCTCCAGCGACTTTAATCCCGTGCGAACCGACGTGATTTGCTTTTGCAAACCCGAGCCGGTGGTAAAAAACGGCGCCAGCATTTGATAAATGCTCGCCTGAAATTTGCGCGTCGTGTCCGCGCCGAAACTCAGGAAGTAACCAAGAATGGCCCCGAAGATCAGCAACGCGATGATGCTTGTCCGACTCATCGCGATTCCGGATTTCTGAGAATGCGAGTCCAGCTCGGACCAGATTTCGGAAAGACCAAAATCACCGGTGAATCAGAACTCTTTCCGGCTTCCGCTTCCCGCTTTCCGCTTTCGTTAGCGCCACTGGCGATCTGCTGCAGCCACTTGACGCAAAAATTTAAGTTCATTCAGACATTTGCCCGTTCCTTCGGCCACGGCACTCAGCGGATCTTCCGCAACATGGACAGGCAAACCAGTCTCCTCGCTCAAAAGTTTATCGAACCCGCGCAAGAGCGCGCCGCCGCCTGCCAAAACCAAACCGCGATCCACCAAATCGGCCGAAAGCTCGGGTGGACAACGTTCCAAAGTGATGCGGACCGAATCGACGATGGTCGAGATCGGTTCCAGTAACGCTTCGCGCACTTCCTGTGAGGTGATCATCAACGTCTTCGGCAATCCCGCCACCAGATCGCGCCCTTTTACTTCCACGCTCGTTTCCTTTTCACTCGGATAGGCCGAGCCGATTTTGATTTTGATTTCTTCGGCCGTGCGTTCGCCCACCATCAAATTGTAAGCGCGCTTCATGTATTGCACGATCGCCTCGTCCAATTCGTCGCCGGCCACGCGCACGCTGCGACTGAAAACAATTCCCGAAAGCGAAATCAGCGCGACTTCAGTCGTGCCGCCGCCGATGTCGATGATCATGTTGCCGGCCGGATCCTGGACCGGCAATCCAACGCCGATCGCCGCCGCCATCGGTTCCTCAATCAAATAAACTTCACGCGCACCGGCATGCGTGGCCGATTCGCGCACCGCGCGCTTTTCCACTTCCGTAATTCCAGACGGAACCGCGATGACCACCCGCGGTCTCGCGCGCACGCGTCGGTTGTGCACTTTCGAAATGAAGTGACGCAACATCGCCTCGGTCACTTCGAAGTCTGCGATCACGCCGTCTTTCAACGGGCGCACTGCCACAATATTCGACGGCGTCCGGCCCAGCATCCTTTTCGCTTCATCGCCGACCGCGAGCACTTTATTGGTGCCGGCTTGTACTGCCACGACCGACGGTTCCCGCAACACGATCCCCTGATCTTTGACGTAGACCAGCGTGTTCGCCGTGCCAAGATCGATCCCGATGTCGTTGGATAAGAAGCCGAAAAGTCCGTTGAACATGAATTTATTTTTCCAGCCCGCTCGGAAACGCTGATCTTCGCAGCAAACTGTGCGCCTCGGAGCGCGATTCTAACCGGCTGAAACGCGGTAACATGAAACGGCGCGCCCCGCCGTCAAGCTCTTAATATATAGGGAGAGGCTAAAAACGCCGAACGCCCAACGCCGAACACCCAAGTATATATGAATGCAGATAGTGCCAGTCCGGCTCGGACCTGAATTCGATATTGGACGTTGGGCGTTGGACGTTGGACGTTTTCTGCTGATGTCCATAATCGTCGCCCCATCCATCCTGGCTGCTGACTTCTCAAATCTGGCTGCGGAGATTCGCAAAGTTGAAGAGGCCGGCGCCGATTGGATCCATTGCGACATCATGGACGGCCATTTCGTCGACAACATTTCGTTCGGGCCGATGGTCGTCGAAGTTGTCCGCAAACAAACGAAACTTCCCCTCGATGTGCATTTGATGATCGAGCACGCCGATCATTACGTGCCGCGCTTTGTGAAAGCGGGCGCGAACTCCATCACCGTTCACGTGGAACCCGAAGCCAGGCACAATATCGCGATTACCCTGGTTCAGATTCGCGAGGCCGGCTGCCGCGCCGGATTGACTTTGAATCCGGCTACGCCGTTTGAATCGGTCGAATCTTTCCTCGAACAGATCGACATCTTGCTCGTTATGACCGTCCATCCCGGTTTCGGCGGCCAATCATTCCACGCCGAGCAAATGGAAAAAGTGAAACACGCCGCCGAATGGAACAAGACACGCGACCGCAAGATCGACATCGAGG
>JBEEHZ010000144.1:0-3975 GCA_041167705.1 Verrucomicrobiota bacterium
CCGCAATCATGTCGGCTAAGCGCGGGATTCTCGTCGTTGGAATGCACGGTAAAACGACGACGTCCGCAATGGCGGCGCACGTTTTGCGCGAAGGCGGATTGCACCCGTCTCATTACGTCGGCGCTGAGATTCCGATTCTCGGGACGAACGCGCACTGGGACGCTCGGGGGGAAATTTTCGTGGCCGAAGGCGACGAAAGCGACGGCACGATCGCTCTCTTTCATCCTGTGCACACCCTGGTACTAAACATAGAGGAGGAACATCTCGACTTTTACCCCGATCTGGCGGCGATCGAGAAAGTCTTCCGCCAATTGCTCGCCCAAACAACCGGCAACGTCTTTTACTGCGCCGATGAGCCCAACGCATCTCGTCTATGTCGATCTTCCGATCGCGTTATTTGCTATGGTTTATCGGACGAAGCCGATTACCGCGCCACGGAAATAGAGCTGCACAACTTTAGCTCGGTGTTTCGCGTTTATCGCGGCAAAGAAAAACTCGGCGAAGCCGTTCTCAATGTTCCCGGCGAACACAACGTCAAGAACGCGATCGGCGTGATCGCACTGGCGACCGAGCTCGGTGTCCCGTTTGAAAAAATCGCCAAGTCGCTGACGAAGTTCCAACACGCGCGTCGGCGTTTTGAAGTTAAATACGCCAGTCCGCGTTTTCTCCTGGTCGACGATTACGGACATCATCCGACCGAAATCAACGCGACCCTGAAGACGGCGAAATCGGTCGGGCGCAAACGCGTGTTGACCATGTTTCAACCGCATCGCTACTCGCGCACCAAAGCGCTGCGGAAGGAATTTGGGCGCGCGTTCGATCAAGCAGACCGCGTCGTCATCACTGATGTCTACGGCTCCAGTGAGTCCCCTATTCCAGGCGTCAGCGGTCAAATGATCGTCGACGAAATCGCGGCCCACGGGCATCGCGGCGCCAGTTACCAGCCACGATTGGAATGGGTGCATCGCGATGTCGGCAACATGCTCGAGGCTGGCGATCTCGTTCTCAGCCTCGGCGCGGGAAATATTCACGAACAATTGTCGATCCTGGCCGCCGATCTCGTCATCGCTGAAAAATTAAAGGAGATCGTCGGTGAAGATGGCGACGTCCGACTTTACGAACCGCTCTCGAAGCACACGACCTTGCGCGTCGGTGGCCCGGCGCAATTTTGGGTCGAGCCGCGCAACGAAACGGCGCTAAGCGAGCTGATTCGTTTTTGCCGGCGCGAAAACCTTCCACTCTTCGTCATCGGTCGCGGTTCGAATCTACTTGTCCGCGACGGCGGAATTCGCGGCGTGGTTGTTCATCCTTCCGGCGGCGACTTCGACAAGATCGACATTAACGGAAATGAAATCACCGCCGGCGTTGGCGCGAAGTTAAAAGAGATTGCCTACGCTGCGCGCGCGGCGGATTTGGGCGGACTCGAGTGGATGGAAGGAATTCCCGGGGCGGTCGGCGGCGCGCTGCGGATGAACGCGGGTGCGATGGGCGCGCAAACTTTTGAAAAGGTCGTCCGCGTTCGTTATTTGGATTTAGAGGGAAACGCGCACGACAAAAATCGTGATGAATTGGAAGTGCATTACCGGCATTTTCCTTTGCTCGAACAAAACTTCGCCGTCTCCGCCACATTTCACGGCGTGCCGGCACCCCGTGAGCAAATCGAATCGCGTCTCCATGAATCCCAGGAAAAGCGGCGAACAAGTCAGCCGATCGCAAAAAGTGCCGGCTGCATTTTCAAAAATCCGGACACATGTCCCGCCGGAAAACTGGTCGATGAGCTTGGTTTGAAAAATTCTTCGGTTGGAAAAGCGCGCGTCTCGGAAGTGCACGGCAATTTCATCGTCAACGATGGCGGCGCGACCGCGACCGAGATGCTCGAACTGATCGACCGAATCAAGCAAGCGGCGAAAACCAAACGCGGAATCGAATTGGAAACCGAAGTGCAAATCGTGGGAGAACCGCGCTGATGGATAAAAAAAACTTACCAAAAAAAATTGCAGTCCTGATGGGCGGACCGGGATCGGAGCGGGATGTTTCGCTTGCCACTGGTCGCGGCGTTTCGAAAGCACTGCGGTCGTTAGGTGGGGACGTGGTCGATGTCGATGTTCGGGACGAAAATTTTCCGCTCCCGAAAGATGTCGATCTCGCCTTCCTCACCATTCACGGAACTTTTGGTGAGGACGGGACTTTGCAGAAGATTCTGGAAGACCGCGGCGTTCCCTACACCGGCGAAGGCGTCGAAGGAAGCCGGGCCGCGTTCGATAAATTTTTGACGAAGGAAAAGTTTCGCGAGCACAATGTCGTTACGCCGGAATGGGAAGTTATCGATGCTGGTCAACGCCCAAAAATTCAGGTGCCGCTGGTTGTGAAACCGCCATGCCAGGGATCGACGGTTGGCGTTGTGATCGTGAAGAATGAAAGCGAGCTCGATTCGGCGATGAACGAAGCCGGCAAGTACGATCGTAAATTATTGGTAGAAAAATTTGTATCTGGCCGCGAATTGACGATAGGTATCCTCGGTGATCAAGCCCTGCCAATTATTGAAATAATTCCGAAGGGCGGTTTTTACGACTTCAATACCAAGTACCCGTTCCTGAATCCGCAGGCTGGCGCGAGCGCCGAGCATGTCTGTCCGGCCAACATTGATCCGGCCACGACCAAAAAAATTCAGGAGCTGGCACTGCAGGCTTTTCGCTCTCTGGGCCTCGTCGTTTACGGCCGCGCTGATGTCCTTTTGTCGGACACAGGCGCACCGTTCGTGCTCGAAGTAAACACGATTCCCGGAATGACCGAAACGAGTTTGCTTCCGGAAGCGGCGGCCGTAGCAGGCATCAACTATGTCGATCTTTGCCTGCGCATCATCGAGCTCTCGCGCGCGAGAAGGGAGCGCGCCGGACGATGAGGCGACAGCAACGTCCGCGCGCACGCAACCAACGTGTCTCCAGCTTCCGCCAACGGCGGCAGCAACATTTGCTCGACGTCAAAGTGCGCTCGCGCAAAGCGGTCCAGCATCGCAATCGCAAATTCCTCGTTGTCTTCTCGAAAATCGCGCTGGTGATTGCGCTGATCGCCGGCATTTATGTGGGCGGTCGCGTCGCGGCCAAGCGGTTCTTCATCGACAACCCGGACTACAAGCTGAGCGCGATTGAAGTGCAGACCGATGGCACTTTGCAGCGCGAGCAGATCTTGAGCGTGGCCGATTTGCACGAAGGCGAAAATATTTTTCGGGTGCACCTGGCGCGCGTGCATGACCGATTGCAGGAATTGCCGCAGGTCGATGAAGTCGAAGTTGTTCGCAAACTTCCGGCCGAAATCGACATCCGAATTATCGAACGCAAACCGATTGCCTGGATCACGAGCGAGAAACAGATTGCCGATCCTTTTGCGTCCGATGCTGCTTTTCTGGTGGACGCGCGCGGTGTTTTGATGAAAGAGAAGAAATTGTTGCCGGAATATTTGGGACTGCCGCTGATCCTGGGCTGCGCGAGCGAATCGCTCGAAGCCGGCAAAACCGTCCAATCGCCCGAAGCCAAATCGGCGCTTGAGTTGTTGCGCCTGAGCACGCGCAGCTTCATGCAAACGCGCTTCCAAATTCGCGAGATCGATGTTTCGAAGGGCTATTGTCTAACTGTGACGGATAAGAATCACAGCCAGGTCACGTTTGGTTTCGATAATCTCGACACACAGTTGCAGCGGCTGGAGCAGTTTTTGATTTATTCCGACGACGCCCATCGCGAGCTCGCAACGGTGAATCTGCTCGTGCAGCGCAATATTCCGGTCACATTCGCGAAGCCAGCCACAGAAGTGATCAACGAAACAATTAAACCGGAAGAATCACCGCGCGTGATGAAAGCGATCCCGGTGCACTCCACGCCGAAACCATCGGGCACTCCTTCAACTGCCAAATCGTACCCGGGTCCCTCACCAACCTCTGCGCCCGCAAAACGCGCGCTTCCATTACAACCATTCAAGAAG
>JBEEHZ010000145.1:0-7824 GCA_041167705.1 Verrucomicrobiota bacterium
TCCTCGACTTCGCTCGGAATGACAATATGCATCATCTGGTTCAAATCTGGTCCGAATGGGTCCTGACCGGGGGCTATCTCGGAATTATCGTATTGATGGCGATGGGGAGCACGCCATTGCCCCTGCCAGCTGAAGTGGTGGTGCCGCCGGCCGCGTTCCTGGCCGCGCAAGGCCGACTGAGTCTGGCCGGTGTAATCCTCGCGAGTACGCTAGGCGCGTACCTCGGGGCGGCGTTGATGTATTGGCTCTCACTTTGGCTTGGCCGACCATTAGTCGTGCGTTTTGGGCGGTTCATTCTATTTCCGCCGAAGAAATTAGAGGAAGCGGAGCACTGGCTCGCCCGTTACGAAGCTGGTGGCGTTTTCTTTGCCCGACTTTTGCCCGGGGTTCGGCATTTAATCTCGATTCCCGCCGGTATTGTCCGGATGAATTTCGCGATCTTCAGCATCGTAACGCTCGTTGGCTCGGCGATTTCCTGTTCGATCCTCGCCTATTTGGGCGTGCGCGCTCAGCATGCCGCGCCCGATTTACTTAAAGATCCAGACGCGCTGATCCAATTTGTCCGCGGGCAATCGAAGTGGCTGTTTCTGGCAATTCTGGCATTCGCAGCGCTTTACGTCGTGTCGATGCGACTTTCTTCCACGCGAAAATCTGACTAACGCTCGGTTGCAAATTAGTCGAACCGTCAGGTCTACCGCCGCCGAAGTAAGATTGAACGAAGGCACTGAAGCTGCTGTCAAAAGGAGACAAAGAAATGAAGAAAAACAGCCAAATCCTAAAGCCGCGTGCGAAACTTTCTCTTGGAGACCTCGTCCTGGCAGTTAGTTCCTGCACGAAGAACACAAAAGAAACGGTCGCGACCGTGGCCGATCTGTTGGGCAGCGGAAAAGTGCGCGTCCAAAGCGACGGCAAATTCCTGCGCGCCAAGGTTTGCTAAGATAATTTAATTCGACTTTCGAAAGTCGCTCCGGTGGATTGTCTGCCGGAGCGATTTTCTTTTGCGCCACAAAACACTTTCGCCTTTGGCGCGGCAATCTATCTTGCGGCGTGATCGATCGTTATTCGCGCCCGCAAATGCGCGACGTCTGGACCGACGCGCGTAAATTCCAGATCTGGCTGGAGATCGAACTCCTGGCCTGCGAAGCGATGGCCGAGCTCGGCCAGATTCCGAAAAAGGACGCAGCCGAAATTCGACAAAGAGCGCGCTTTTCAATTCCCGAGATTCTGGAAATCGAAAAGCGGACCAATCACGACGTTATTGCATTTCTCGAAAACGTGGCGGCATCAGTCGGTCCCGCCGCGCGTTGGATTCATCAAGGGCTCACTTCGTCAGACATTCTCGATACGACCCTGTCTGTTCAACTCGCTGAGTCGACCAAAATCCTGGCGGCCGATTTAAACCAATTGCGCAGCGTCATTTCCGCGCAAGCCCGCCGTTACAAAATGACGCCAATGATCGGGCGCAGCCATGGAGTGCATGCCGAACCGATTACGTTTGGATTAAAGCTTGCGCTGATGTTCGATGAATTCGGCCGAGCGGAAGAACGTTTGGCTCAAACACTCGAACGGATTCGCGTCGGCAAAATTAGTGGCGCAGTCGGCACGCACGCCCATGTCGATCCAAAAGTTGAGCGCGCGGTGTGCGAAAAGCTCGGACTAAAGCCGGCGACGCTCTCGACCCAGATCGTGCAACGCGACCGGCACGCGGAATTTATGACGACGCTGGCGGTGATCGCTTCCAGCATCGATCGCTGGGCGACGGAGTTTCGTCACTTGCAACGAACCGAAGTCCTCGAAGTGGAAGAATATTTTGGCGAAGGGCAGAAGGGCAGCTCGGCCATGCCGCACAAACGCAATCCGATCACAAGCGAGCGACTGAGTGGACTCGCGCGCGTTATTCGCGGCAACTCAATGGTCGCGCTGGAAAACGTCGCGCTCTGGCATGAGCGCGACATCAGTCATTCGAGCGCGGAGCGAATCATTTTGCCGGATTCGTGTATTCTGCTCGATTTCATGCTCTTTGAGCTGCGCAATTTGGTGGAGCGGCTGCAGGTTTATCCCGAGCGGATGCAACAGAACCTCGAAGTCACCAAGGGTCTTTACTTCAGCCAATCCATTTTGCTCGCGCTCACGCGGGCCGGCGCGGAACGCAAGACCGCTTACGAAGCCGTGCAGCGCGCGGCAATGAAGACGTGGAAAGGCGAGGGGAGTTTTGCGGAAAACGCGAAAGCTGAGCCGGAAATCACGGCAAAACTTTCCGCGAAGGAGGTCGATCGGCTTTGCTCATTGGACGTTCACTTCCAGCATGTCGATGAAACATTCAAAGCGCTCGGTCTGGAGTAGATCGACAACGCTCGATTTACTTGCTCGGTTGCAAGAGCAACTCGGCGAGACGCCCCGAGTCGTCGAGTTTTAAAACGCGCAGTTCGAATTTGGCGGCGGTTTGTTCCGGCGCTTTTGGATTGAGTGTCACGCGCACGGCGTTCGTGCTCCAATTCAAGATCAACTGCGCGACCTGAAAACTGGGTGTGAGCTCAACCGCACTTAGTTCGAGATAAGCTCGCAACTCCATCGTCATTGGCGTCGTCCCGGCCGGTGTTAATTGCACACGCGCCCGCGTTTCATTTGGAATGAGAGTGACTCCGCCGATTTCGAAAGCAGTCCGCATTTGCGCCGGCTGAAATGGCTTCGAAGACGGAAGCAGGCGTAGCGCGGAGAGCCGACCTTCGCCGCTCAGTTTGGTCGGTCCAAGTTGAAATCCTATTTCGGCCGGACTGGCGTTGCGCGCTGCCGCCGACTGTAGCCGAAGGGAAGCGGTCAATGATGACGGGCGCGCGCGGATTGCGCCCATCTGAAGCTGCGACGTCAGTTGCATCGATAGGACTTCCAGAAAAAGACCGAGCACTGCGCCATTTCCATCAGTTGGCGCGACTCGGATCGTCGGTGCAACCGTCGGTGCGCGCTGTTCGATGTGATGTTCAACCGGAGCAAGCGTAGTGGGAGTACGCGGTGAAGGCTCAGGGAGGATTTCTTTTTGCAGCGGCGGTGGCGTCGGTTCGGATTCGAAGATTGTCGGGGCGAGCGGTTCTTCGTCCGCTACCTTTTCGAACGCGTGCTCGGTTTCGAGCGTTTGTCGAACAAGATCGACAAGTGCGTCGGACAAAAACGGTTTTTCAATTTTCGCCACAACGTTTGGCAGACGCGCCGCGGCAGCAGTCATTTCCAGAACATGCCCGGACATCATCAACACCGGCACGCGCGCGGTCTTCTCGTTTTCTAGCAGTCGCTCGCAAAGTTCGTCGCCGTTAAAATCCGGCAAACTGTAATCAAGGAGCACGAGGTCGGGCATCACGCGTTCGATCTCTCGCAACCCCTCGGTCGCGCTGAGCGCAGTGGTGATTTGCAATTCCGGATCCACCGTCGAGAGAATGTCTTCGACAAAAATTAAAAGCATCTCGGTGTCGTCAATTGCGACGATTTTTTTTCCAACGCGCGCGGAAACGATTTCGGTTTTGGGCAGGGGTGCTTCAGAAACCTCAGCGCCAGCTTCGCGGAATGATTCAACAACGATCGCCTGCCAATTTTCGATTGTTCGACGAACAGAGCCGGACAATTTTTTCTCACTGAGGCGCGGTTTCGACCAGTTCAGGATCTCGCGCAACGCATCTTCGCCTTTGAGTTTACCGGCGACGGCATGCAACACCTGGCCACCGGTGATATGGATTTCGCCCGTTCTCGTTCGTGAGCGTAGATCGAGAATGACGCTGGAATTGGCGGCGCAATGTGAAAGCACCACGTCGATCGCGTCGAGTGCGCCAAATGTTCCGCGACCTTCCTGCTCCCGCCATGGACCCAGCAAAGCCTGGACTGCTGCGCCGAATGCGGCCAGGTCGAACGGCTTTTCGACGAACTGAAGCGCGCCGGCCGCGCCGCGCTCCGCCGCGATCTCGGCCGGAATCGCGCTGCCGATTACGAGCGCGCGTGCGTTTGGATGCGTCGCTCGCATTTTTTCCAGGAAATTCGTTAGGCCAGCCCAGGGTGGATCGACATCGACAATGAACAGCTCGGGATCGAGATCGGAAGCCAACTTCTCGGCTTCGGCAAGAGAACGGGCGACTGCGCCGAAATGTTTCGGCGCGAATTTTTTCAGCGCGGAAGTGATTGCCGCGGCCAGCGCATCGTACTCTTCGAGGAGAAGAATGTTATGTTGCGGCACATCCGCGGCGGCAGATTTACGACGAGCAGGCAATTGGGCAAGACCTCAAAATTTCTAGGGTACGACAAAGCTAAATGGCTGGTCAAAGGGAAGCAGGCGCAGTTTGCGTGCCCCTCGCAAGATCGCCTGCGCTCGACCCGCAGTCTATTCGTAGCGAAGCGCTTCGATCGGATCCAGGCTGGCGGCGCGATATGCGGGATAAAGGCCGAACCCAATGCCGATGACCGAGCAAACCACCAGTCCCGCGATCGCCCATCCGTAAGGAAAAATCAGATCCACTTTGAGCCACACGGCAAGGAGGTCTCCGACGATTATTCCAAGAATGATTCCCAGGATTCCGCCGGCTTCCGAAATGAAAACGGCTTCGGTCAAAAATTGCCGCAAAATATCCTTACTGCGCGCGCCAATCGATTTGCGCACGCCGATTTCCTTGGTTCGTTCGGTCACGCTTACGAGCATGATGTTCATGATTCCGATGCCCGCTGCGACCAGCGCGATGAAACTGATCACGAACGCACCGACCCGCACGACGCCGGCCACCGAAACAAACGCGCTCTTGAGCGAGTCGTTGGAATAAATTTCGAAATCGTTTTCCTGGTCTGCGCGCAAACCCCGCGCGATCCGCATTGCGCCAACGGCTTTGTCGAACGTCCCGTTGTAAGTCTCAGTTGAAAAGGCCTGGGTCGCGATGTTCACCGTGCGTTTCGCCGACCCAAAATCTTCGAAGAAGCGCGTGATCGGCATGATGCAGAGGTTGTCCTGACTCTGGCCGAACGCTGTTCCTTTCTCAGTCAGCACTCCTATGATTGTGAAAGTGTGGCCGCTGACGCGAACGACTTTGCCGATTGGCGTCTCGTGCGGAAACAAACGCTTTTCGACGATTTTGCCCACGACAATGACGTTGCGCGCAAGTTCGACATCTTCGTCGTTTACGTTTCTTCCGTAACCGAGCGTGTAGGCGTTGGCCGTCAAAAAGCCTCGGTTCGCGCCGACAATGAGGAGATTCGGCGTGGTCTTCACTCCGTTATAGACCGCCTGGCCTTTTACTTCGTAGCCGAAACATTTCAGACAAATCTCGCGCGCGTTTCCTTCCATTAGTTTCTGGTAATGGAGCGCCTGCTGATAACTGATGTTGCGGCGGTTTTGATATTTTTTCTTAACGTTGCCGCCGGCGCTCACGTTTGCAGGATACTTTGCGAACTGAAAAATGTTCGAACCGAGAAAACTGATGCCGTTCTCAATTGAATATTGCAGAGCGCCAATCGCGGTCATAACCGAGATGACTGAGAAGACGCCGATGGTGATCCCAAACATGGTCAGGCCGGAACGCAGCTTGTTCACGCCTAACGAGCTCAGCGCCATCGTTATCGTTTCACTGAAGCGCATATCGCTCTCTATTCGTACCGAAGCGCCGTAACCGGGTCTAAACGCGATGCCGACCAGGCCGGCGCGAAACCGGAGACCAAACCGGTCAGCACCGACACGATCATGCTCGCTATTACCAACCCGAAAGAAAATTGAATCGGGAACGACGGGAAAGCCTTACCGATTCCGAAGCACATGAAATAAGCGACCGCCAGGCCGATAAATCCGCCGAGCAAACAGAGCGCCGTCGATTCGATCAGAAACTGCAGCAGAATGGTGCGACGTCGAGCGCCGAGCGCTTTGCGTGTCCCAATTTCTTTCGTCCGTTCCTTCACGCTCACGAAAGTGATGTTCATAATGCCGATCGCGCCGACGAACAGCGATAGTCCGGTGATAAAAAGTCCGGCAATGGCGATGGTATTCTTCACCGGATCAAGCGTGCTCTTGAATGCTTGCTGTTCGTTGATCGAGAAGTCCTCTTTCTTTTCCGGCGGCAAACCGCGCACGCGTCGCATGATTCCCGTCAGCTCATCCTTGGCCTCGGCGAGTTTGGTTTTGTCCTTCACCTTCACCCGCACGTCCGATTCGCCTTGATTCTCTCCCCGCGCGTCCAATTCGTTTTTTAAGTTGAAGTATTTGTTAAATGCCGCCAGCGGCATCGCCACCATCGAGTCCCAGCTGAACAATCCAAGGAAAGTTCCCTGGCGAGCGTTCACGCCAATCACTTTGAACAGGTGGCCGCTAATGAGAACAAATTTGTCGATTGGACTCTCAGACGGAAACAGAACGTCAGCGACATCGTAACCGATCACCACTACTTGCGCGCCGCTGCGCGATTCGATTTCGTTAAAGAACCGGCCCTCCTTGCAGTCGATTGTCGATGTGACGGTGAAATCGGACGTGGTTCCAAGTGTGAAGACATTCTCCACTTCGTTTCCGCCATATTTGATTGAGCGCATCAGACTCGACGTCGGGACCGCGACCATCAGGTTCGAATTTGGGGCCGCTGTGATCAGGCGATTGATCGTCTCAGCGTATTCGGTCTGGATCTTTTTCCGGTCCCGGTAGTTCCACCAATCGTCCACCGGTTTCCACGGCCACTGCGTCACATACAGGACGTCGTCTCCCAGGACGGCCATGCTTTTATCGAAGCCGACCTGGATTCCTCCAATCGCCGTGCCCATCAGCGTGACAGCGACAATACCGATGATGACGCCAAGCGCGGTCAGCGTCGACCGCGTCAGGTTCGATCGCATCTGCGCGTAAGCGATTCTCCAACTTTCTTCCAGTTCGTAGAGAAAACGTTTCATAGTGCCAGTCCGGCTCGGACCTAGCTGGCGGCGACAGTCTCCAATCGTGGGACAAAGGTTTGTTCGTCGCTTTCAACCACGCCGTCACGCAGATGAATTGTGCGACGAGCATGGGCGGCAATGTCGCGCTCGTGCGTAACCAAAATGATGGTGTGGCCGCGCTGATAAAGATCTTCCAACAACGCCATGATTTCCTCGCCGGTCTTTGAATCGAGGTTGCCGGTCGGTTCGTCCGCCAAAATGATCGACGGATTGTTCACCAGCGCGCGGGCGATCGCGACGCGCTGCCTCTGGCCGCCGGACAATTCGTTAGGCTTGTGATGAATTCTGTCGCCCAATCCAACGTCGGTGAGCGCCTGTGTGGCACGTTCTTCGCGCGATTCCGAATCCATTCCAGCGTAAATCAAAGGCAACTCGACGTTGCGCAGACTGGTCGCGCGCGGGAGCAAGTTGAACGTTTGAAAGACAAAACCGATCTCGCGGTTGCGGATCTCAGCAAGTTCGTCATCGTCCATTTCGGCGACGTTGCGTCCGTTGAATTCGTAACGGCCTGACGTCGGCGTATCGAGACAGCCGAGCATGTTCATCAGCGTCGATTTGCCACTGCCGCTCGGCCCCATGACCGCGAGATATTCGTTGCGCCGAATTTGCAACGAGACGCCGCGCAATGCGCGCACAATCTCTTCGCCCATCACGTAATCTTTGGTGATGTTCTCAATGTCGATGACGACCGGACCGGGTTGTCTGACTGATTGCCGCGCGTCCATCGTTAGATCGACATCCACCCACGATTCGTTCTACTTCGTGCTTTCCTTATCGTACGCCACCTTTGCGCCGTCCTTCAGCTTGCGGCTGATCGCGCTGTAACTGCCGGAAATGACTTCATCGCCAGGTTGGACGCCGGTTTTAATTTCCATGTAAGTGTCGTCCGAA